>JAFGTZ010000484.1 GCA_016938795.1 Chromatiaceae bacterium
GACACCCAGGCGCGCAAGATCGAGATCTGCACCCGCGCCTATCGGCTACTGACCGAGCAGGTCGGCTTTCCAGCCGAGGACATCATCTTCGACCCCAACATCTTTGCGGTCGCCACCGGCATCGAGGAGCACGACAACTACGCGGTCGATTTCATCGAGGCCACGCGCGCGATCAAGCGCAGCCTGCCGCACGCCCTCATCTCGGGCGGCGTGTCCAACGTCTCCTTCTCCTTCCGCGGCAACGACCCGGTGCGCGAGGCCATCCACGCGGTCTTTCTCTACCATGCGGTCAAGGCCGGCATGGATATGGGCATCGTCAACGCCGGTCAGCTCGCCATCTACGACGATCTGCCCGAAGAGTTGCGCGAGGCGGTCGAGGACGTGATCCTCAACCGGCGTCCGGACGGCACCGAGCGTCTGCTCGATCTGGCCCCCAAATACAAGGGCGACGGCGGCGGGGTCGAGAACAAGGCCGATCTGGAATGGCGCGGCTGGCCGGTCGAGAAGCGCATCGAACATGCGCTCATCAAGGGCATCACCGACTTCATCGACGAGGACACCGAGGCGGCGCGTCAGGCGCTCGGGCGTCCGCTCGATGTGATCGAAGGCCCGCTGATGCGCGGCATGAACATCGTCGGCGACCTCTTCGGCGAGGGCAAGATGTTCCTGCCGCAGGTGGTGAAATCGGCGCGCGTGATGAAGAAGGCGGTGGCCTATCTCCAGCCCTACCTGGAGGCGGAAAAGGCCGAGAGCGGCGCCGAGGCGAGCAGCAACGGCCGGTTCCTCATCGCCACGGTCAAGGGCGACGTGCACGACATCGGCAAGAACATCGTCGCCGTGGTCTTGCAGTGCAACAGCTATGAGGTCATCGACCTTGGGGTCATGGTGCCGACCGAGACCATCCTCCAGCGCGCGCGCGAGGTCGGCGCCGATGTGATCGGACTCTCGGGGCTGATCACGCCCTCGCTCGATGAGATGGTGCATGTGGCCAAGGAGATGCAGCGTCAGGGCATCGATGTGCCCCTGTTGATCGGCGGGGCCACCACCTCGAAGCTACACACCGCGCTCAAGATCGCGCCCCAGCGTGAGGCGCCGGTCATCTATGTGCCGGATGCCTCGCGCGCCGTGGGCGTGGTCTCCAGTCTGCTGAGCGAGACCCAGCGTCCGGGCTATGTGGCCGCCATCGCCGAGGAATACGAGCGGTTGCGCGCCGAGCGAGAAGGGCGTTCGACCGCGCGCAAATCCGTATCCATCACGGAGGCGCGCGCCAACCGGGTCGCGCTCGATTGGGCGAGTTATGCGCCGCCGAAGCCTGCGCTGCTCGACGCGGGGTTCAGCGAGACGGCGCCCTGGTCGCTCAGACTGGAACGCGCGGGCGAGACGGTGATTGCCACCTTCGATGATTATCCGCTCGACGATCTGGTCCGTACCATCGACTGGCTGCCCTTCTTCCGCGCCTGGGAGCTGGCGCACAAGAGCTTCCCGGAGATTCTTGATGATGAGGTCATCGGCGAGGAGGCGCGCAAGCTCTATGCCGATGCCCAGGCGTTTCTGGAGCGGCTGGTGAACGAACGCTGGCTTCAGGCGCGCGCGGTGCTCGGCTTCTTCCCGGCCAATGGGGTTGGAGCCGATGACATCGCGCTCTATGCCGACGAGGCGCGCGCCCGGCCGCTGGCCACACTCCACAACCTGCGCCAGCAGATGCCGCGCGATGGCGGACGCAAGCAGGCCAACTTCTGTCTCTCCGACTTCATCGCCCCGTCCGAGAGCGGGCGCGCCGACTGGATCGGGGCCTTCGCCGTCACCGCCGGGGTGGGGATCGAGGAACATCTGGCGCGCTTCGAGGCCGATCACGATGACTACAGCGCCATCATGCTCAAGGCGCTCGCCGACCGGCTCGCCGAGTCCTTCGCCGAGCGGCTGCACCAACTGGTGCGCACCCGTTATTGGGGTTATGCGGCGGGCGAGACGCTGAGCAACGAGGAACTCATCGCCGAGAAATATCAGGGCATCCGCCCGGCGCCTGGCTATGCCGCCTGCCCGGATCACACCGAGAAGGGCACGCTCTGGACGCTGCTGGAACCCGACCAGCGCATTGGTCTCACGCTCACCGAGAACTATGCCATGTGGCCCACGGCGGCCGTTTCGGGCTGGTATTTCGCCCACCCGCAAGCGCGTTATTTCGGCGTCGGGCGCATCCAGCGCGATCAGGTCGAGGACTATGCTCAGCGCAAGGGCATGACGCTCGCCGAGGCCGAACGCTGGCTCGCGCCGGTGTTGGGGTACGAGCCATAAGCGGTGTGCATCCCCTCAATCGCGATTGATATCACGATAGAAATTCGCGTGAGGGCCAACCGCTTCGAGAGAGAGCAGGCGGCGGCTGTCCTCGCGGCTGTAACTCAGTATAACCATCGCGCATCAGTTTTTCGGTTTTCCTCATAGGCTCCGGGCTGGGTGATGGCCCCGGGGGACGCCGTGAATCCCTCCCTGGAGGCTTGACAGCGGCATCCCTGCCGCTGACACCCCCGCGTCCATCCCCCAGCCCTCAGCGAAAAATTCATGTGTGATCGGTATAACAGCAACTGTCCTTGGCTGTGGAATGTGTAGACCCGGAGTGCGGCGAGTTCATCCTGCTTGCCACAATTGTAGCGGAGCCAGGGCAGGGAGCCTTGTTCAGCCGGGCTTATGCTTCTCGCGTTCTATCTTGTCAGGCAAAGGATGGCATTCATGCGTGCCATACCCAAGACACTCGCCCAATGCGGTGCGGGTGCGTTGGGCCAGGAAGTCGTTCGAGAGGCGACGCTCGGCGAACAGCAGCCTGTGATGGGCCGTCTGGTCTAGATAGAGCACATCCGCCGGCTCGGGCGAGAAGGGCCGGCGGCTGACGCGTGCGATGCGCCCCAGATTTACCCCGCGCCCGTCGTCGAGCAGCAGCAGATGCGGGGCCAGACCACGCTCGGGATCGGGGCGCGGAAAGTCGATCACGCCGAGCAGCTCGAAGGGCTGGTCGCTCAGATGCACGCTGATCTGAATGGCGCTCTCAACCAGTTCGACCAGATACAGGGTCTCGCCGATGGCGGCGCGCAGACGTTCGACCTGACGGCGATAGTCGGGCGAGGGCCAAAGCTCCCTGTCATTGGCATCGTCGGCGGGTGGTGGGGTGTGATTGCTACAGTGTTCTCTATCGCTCAAGGCCTGATACCGTGCCTGATACCGTGAAAGTCACGTGGGACCGCGCGCTTGAATGCCCTCTCTCCTGGTGGAGAGGAGGCCGGGGTGAGGGGAAAACCGCTGCGAGCGCGGGGCCTCACTTTCATGCTTCGGGCATGCTTCGGGCTGGCGTGGACTGCCATATCACATAGCGTGACAGAAGTCGGCGCGGATGCAAAATATACGTTTGAAAATATATAGCCTTGACTGTATATTCTCGCGCCATTCCCCGGGGCCACCAAGCGTCCCTTCGCCCTCGACACGAACGCCTTGGAGCCAATCTATGTCGGTTCAATGCGAAGTTACCGCCAAACAGGCCACAGGCGCCGCCATGAGCGTTTTCGAGCGCTGGCTGAGCCTCTGGGTTGCGCTCTGCATCGTCGTCGGAATCGCCCTGGGGCAGTTCCTGCCCGCACCCTTTCAGTTTCTGGGCGGGCTGGAGGTGGCACAGGTCAATATCCCGGTCGGCTTGCTGATCTGGATCATGATCATCCCCATGCTGATCAAGATCGACTTTGGCGCCCTGCATCAGGTGCGCGAGCACTGGAAGGGCATCGGCGTCACGCTCTTCGTCAACTGGGCGGTCAAGCCGTTCTCGATGGCGCTGCTGGCCTGGCTCTTCATCCGCGGGCTCTTCGCTGACTGGCTGCCGGCCGAGCAGCTCGATTCCTATGTCGCCGGGCTCATCCTGCTCGCCGCTGCGCCCTGCACGGCCATGGTGTTCGTCTGGAGCCGGCTGACCGGCGGCGATCCCTACTTCACCCTGTCGCAGGTGGCGCTCAACGACGCCATCATGATCCTCGCCTTCGCGCCCATCGTGGGGTTGTTGCTGGGTCTGTCCTCCATCGTCGTGCCCTGGGACACCCTGTTCATCTCGGTGCTGCTCTATATCGTCATTCCGGTCATCATCGCGCAGATCTGGCGCAAGCGGCTGCTGGCCCAGGGTCAGGAGCGCTTCGATGCCACGCTCGACACCCTGGGTCACGCTTCCATCGTCGCGCTGCTGCTCACCCTGGTGCTGCTGTTCGCCTTCCAGGGCGAGCAGATCATTGCCCAGCCGCTGATCATCGCGCTGCTCGCCGTGCCCATCCTCATTCAGGTGTTCTTCAATTCGGCGCTGGCCTACTGGCTCAATCGTCTGGTGGGCGAAAAGCACAGCGTGGCCTGTCCCTCGGCACTCATTGGCGCCTCGAACTTCTTCGAGCTGGCCGTGGCCGCCGCCATCGCACTGTTCGGCTTCCAGTCGGGCGCGGCGCTGGCCACCGTGGTTGGCGTGCTGATCGAGGTGCCGGTGATGCTGCTGGTGGTGCGGCTGGTCAACGCCAGCAAGGGCTGGTATGAGCGGGGTCTGGCTGGCGACGAGCCCGGCAGGGCGCCGCTGGACGAGCGCGCCTGATGCGGCCGCTCGATCTCTTTGCCGCCCTGGCTCAGGATACGCGCCTGCGCTGTCTGGTGCTGCTCGCGACCCAGGGCGAGCTTTGCGTCTGCGAACTGACCCAGGCCACCGGGATCGCACAGCCGCATGTCTCGCGCCATCTGGCGCAGTTACGCGAATTGGGTCTGGTGCAGGATCGGCGCGAGGGGCTCTGGGTGCATTACCGTCTGCACCCGGAACTGCCCGACTGGATCAAGATCATCTTGCGCGAGACGGTCAGTATCGCGCACGCCCAACCGCCCTTTATCGAGGATGCGCGCTCGCTCGCGGCGGCGTCGAACCGGCCCGCGCGTTCCTCCTTGCCCGATGTCCTGTGTCCGCTTGAAAGCCTTTTACCTAAGATCCCACGGGAGAAACCCATGAGCCAGTCCGTTCTGAATGTGCTTTTTCTCTGCACCGGCAACTCGGCGCGCAGCATCCTCGCCGAGAGCATCCTCCAGCGCTGGGGCGCGGGCCGTTTTCATGCCTACAGCGCCGGCAGCCATCCCAAGGGCGAGGTGCATCCGCTGGCAATCGAAGTGCTGCGTCGCAACAACTATCTGACCGACGGGCTGCGCAGCAAGAACTGGTCCGAGTTCGCGCAGCCCGGCGCGCCGGTGATGGATTTTGTTTTCACCGTGTGCGATCAGGCCGCCAAGGAAACCTGCCCGGTCTGGCCCGGCCAGCCCATGACGGCCCACTGGGGCATGCCCGATCCGGCGGCGGTCGAGGGTGATGAGGTGGCGCGGATCATGGCCTTCCGGACCGCCTTCCGCGAGCTGGAAAACCGCATCAAGATCTTCACCGCCCTGCCGCTCGACTCGATCGATCGCCTCAAGCTGCAACGCGACCTCGATCGCATCGGAACCGCGCACGCACCGGCTGAAAACGTCGCCTGAGCGCGATGTTCGATGCACTTGGCGCTCTGATCGCCTTCCAACTGCTGCACCTGGATCCGGCTTCGGCCCTGGGTGCGGCGGTTCACTTCTTCGTCATGGACGTGGCCAAGATCTTTGTGCTCCTGGTCGTCGTGATCTATGTAATGGGGTGGCTGCGGGCCATGCTCTCGCCCGAACGGGTGCGCGATTTCGTGCGCGGGCGTCCCGATTGGCAGGCGCGCGGGATGGCGGTCTCACTGGGCGCGGTCACGCCCTTTTGTTCCTGCTCCTCGGTGCCGCTCTTCATCGGCTTTGTCGAGGCCGGAATTCCGCTGGGCGTGACCTTTTCGTTCCTGATCGCCAGTCCCATGATCAATGAGGTGGCGGTCGTCATTCTCATCGGCGTGCTCGGCTGGAAGCTGGCCTTGCTCTATGTGCTTGCCGGACTCGCGGTGGCCTGGTTCGGCGGAATCGTCATGCAGCGGTTTCGGCCCGAGCGCTGGGTTGAAGACTATGTCTGGAAGATTCGCGTGGGTGAGACGCCACGCGCCGAACCGGACAGGAGTCTGCTCGGGCGCCACCGCCATGCGCTCGGGGAAGTGAAGGAGATCGTCGGTCGTCTCTGGCGTTGGATCCTGATCGGCATCGGCATCGGCGCGGTCTTTCATGGCTTTGTGCCGGCGGATTGGGTCAGCGAGAATCTCGGGGGCGAGTCCTGGTATAGGGTTCCGGCGGCGGTGTTGGTGGGAATTCCGCTCTACTCGAACGCCACAGGCGTCATTCCGGTCGCCGAGGCCATGCTGACCAAGGGCGTCGCCGTGGGGACAACCCTTGCCCTGATGATGAGCGTGGCGGCGCTCTCCTTGCCTGAAATGCTGATTCTGCGCAAGGTCATCCGCTGGCCGGCGCTGGCGCTCTTTGCCGGTGTGCTGGCGGTGGCCTTCACGCTGGTTGGCTGGGGTTTCAATCTGATTGCATGATGCGAGAGAGATCATGAAGACATTCAAGGTGCTCGGCGGAGGTTGTCGCAACTGCGAGGTGACAGCGCAGCTCATCGAGGAGGCCGCGCGTGAGGCGGGCGTGGAGATCGTGCTCGAAAAGGTCACGGACATGGCCGAGATCCTGGGGTATGGCGTCATGTCCACGCCCGGCGTGGTGCTCGATGGGCAGGTGGTTCACGCCGGCGGCATTCCCGCACCCGATCAGGCGCGCGCCTGGATGCAGGGCTGAGCAGCAAGGCGCATGGCGCACTCCATTCTGGTCTGTGGTCCGGCGCGCAGCGGCAAGAGCGAGTGGGCCGAGCGGCTCGCCGAGCGCTCGGGGCGAGCGGTGGTCTATGTGGCCACCGCGCGCGAGGATGCCGAGGATGCCGACTGGTGCGCGCGCATCGCGCGCCATCGCGCGCGCCGCCCCGCGCACTGGAGCACCCAGTGCGCGCCCCTGGAGCTGGAGCGGGCCATTGCGCGGCATGCCGGCCCCGAGGCCTGTCTGCTGGTCGATTCGCTTGGTACCTGGGTGGCCAATCTGCTCGATCTGGATGAGCCTGCCTGGGAGGCGCGGGTGGCCGATCTGGCCAAAACACTGCGCGGGGCCGCAGGAACTGTGATTCTGGTCGCCGAGGAAACCGGCTGGGGCGTCATTCCGGCCTATCCGTTGGGGCGGCTCTTTCGCGATCGGCTAGGCGCCCTGGTGCGCCGACTCGCGCCCCTCTGCGCCTCGACCTATGCGGTGATGGCCGGGCATGTGCTCGACCTCAGTCAGCTCGGGCAGGCGCTGGATGGAGACTGAGGGGTGAGAGGCTGGCGGGCGTCATTCGCGGCGCTCTTGCTGCTTGGCCTCAGTGTCGGCAGCCAGGCCGCCGCGCTCCCGAGTGTGGCGAGCACCAATCTGTGCGCCGATCTGCTGCTCACCGCCATTGCCGATCCGGCGCAGATCCGCGCCCTTTCGCGCCAATACCGCGCTCCGCATCCCTATTCAACCAATGGGGGCAGTGTCGAGGAACTCCTGCATCTCAAGCCCGATCTGGCCCTGGTCTATCAGGGCTGGGCGGGGCGGCGCCATAGCGAACGACTGGCCGATCTGGGTGTGACCCTGGTGGCGCTGCCCTATCCTCGCGGCTGGGCCGATGCCCTGAGCCTGGCGCGCGAGACGGCGGCGCGGATTGGGCGCGCCGAGGCGCTGGCGCCGCGTCTGGCTGCCATGGAGCGGCGCATGGCCGAGCTGGCTGGCGTCCTGCCGCCGCTCAGCGCGCTCTATCTGCGCCCGGGCGGCGGCTCGGCGGGCGAGGGAACCTATGTCGATGACCTCTTCACGCATCTGGGACTGCGCAATGCCGCGCGCGAACTCGGGGTGCGCGGCTGGGGACGGGTGCCCCTGGAGCGTCTGCTGATGGAGCCGCCGGATCTTCTGGTGCTCGGCTATTTCGAGCGCGGCGCCTCGCTGCACCAATCGGCCTATGTGCGCCATCCACGGGTGGCGGCCCTGCTGGAGCTTACCCCATCGATCCAACTGGACGGCGATGCCTGGGGCTGCGGCGGGCTGGAGCTGCTGAATGTGGCCGAGCGTCTGGCGGCCGAGGTCGAGACGCTGGGTCTGGAGGCCGACCGCCTGCCATGAGACCCCTGGCCCCCGTTTCCCTGCTGGGCGCGCTCGCCCTGGCGCTCCTTGTGCTGAGTTTTCTCTCGCTCGGGGTTGGCGCGGCGCCACTGAGCGTCGCCGAGGTGCTTGGCGGGCTCCTCGGCACGGGCTCCGAGCAGGCCGTCATCATCGTGCGCGAGATTCGCCTGCCGCGTCTGCTGCTCGCCTGGTTGCTCGGGGCCTCGCTCGCGCTCTCGGGGGCGGCCCTGCAAGGGCTGCTGCGCAATCCGCTGGCCGAACCGGGACTGCTCGGCATCTCGGCGAGCGCCGGGCTGGGCGCGGTGCTGGCGCTCTATTTTGGTCTCACCTCCCTGGGGCTCTGGCTGGCGCCGGGCGCGGCCATGCTCGGCGCCCTGGTCGCCACCCTGGTGCTCCATGCGCTGAGCCGGCGCGGCGAATCCAGCATCACCCTCATCCTCGCCGGGGTCGCGCTCTCGGCGCTCGCCGGGGCGCTCACCTCGCTCGCGCTCAATCTCGCTCCCGATCCCACCGCCCTGCAGGACATGGTGCTCTGGCTGCTCGGTTCCATCGCGGATCGCAGCTTTGCCGATGTCTTGCTGGTGCTGCCCTTTGTGCTCGTGGGGCTTGGGCTGCTGCTCGCGAGCGCTCCGGCGCTGGAGGTGCTGAGTCTCGGCGAGGCCGAGGCGCGCACGCTCGGGGTCGAGCCGCGCCGGGTGCGCGCCCTGGTCATTGGCGGCAGCGCCCTGAGCGTTGGGGCCTGTGTGGCGGTGAGTGGCACCATTGGTTTTGTCGGTCTGGTGGTGCCGCATCTGCTGCGTCCCTTCGTGGGGCATCATCCGGGCCGTCTGCTCGCGCCGAGCGCCCTTGGCGGGGCGCTGCTGGTGGTGGGCGCCGATCTGGCGCTGCGTCTTATCGAGGCGCCGCGCGAGCTCATGCTCGGCGTGGTCACGGCCCTCCTGGGCGCGCCCTTCTTTCTGGTGCTGGTGCTGCGCGCGCGGCGGGAGCTTGCGCCATGAGCCGACTCGAGATCGCGGCGCTGGAGGTTTCTCTGGGCGGGCGCCGGCTGCTCGGGCCGCTCGATCTCGCGCTCGGGCCGGGCGAGCTGCTCGGCTTCATCGGCCCCAATGGCGCGGGCAAGAGCACCGCCCTGCGCGCCATCGCCCAGTTGCTGCCCTATCGCGGCCAGATCCGGCTCGACGGACAGCCCCTGGCCGGGCTCGATCCACGCGCGCGCGCCCGGCGGCTGGCCTATCTGGGGCAGGCTGATCGGGTGGAGTGGGCCATGCGCGCGCGCGATCTGGTGGCGCTCGGGCGCTATCCCTGGCAGGGCGTGGCGGGGGAGGGCGAGGCGCGCTATGCCGAGGCCATCGAAAGGGCCATGCGCGCGGCGGATGTCTGGGGGTTGCGCGAGCGCCCGCTTGACCGGCTCTCGGGCGGCGAGCGCGCCCGGGTGCGTCTGGCGCGCGCCCTGGCCGTGGAGGCGCCGCTGCTGCTCGCCGACGAGCCGGTGGCGGCAGCCGATCCCTGCCATCAGCTCGGTATCATGGAATTGCTGCGCGCCCAGTGCGCCGAGGGCCGCAGCGTCATCCTGGTGCTGCACGACCTGACCCTGGCCAGCCGTTTCTGCGACCGCCTGCTGCTGCTCGATAGGGGCGCACCCGTGGCCAGCGGCCTGCCCGCCGAGGTGCTCAGCGCCGAGCGGCTGCGGGCGGTCTATGGCATCGAGGCGCTGGTCGGGGGCGAGGCCGGGCGACCTTATGTGATTCCCTGGTCGCGTGTTCCGCTGTTTGCTGTAGAGACGGCTCAAAAGCCTCTCTCCCTTGAGGGAGATGGGTTGGGGTGAGGCTGAAACCTGGCAGCCAGGTAGGGTACGCATCGCGTACCTTTTCCGTGAACAAAATCGCCTAACAAGCAATTAAAGAGCGGACCCCGCAGACGCGGCGGAGCTTATTCTGCAATGTCGTACCAGCGGGGCCGCTTAACCTATTCGTTAGGCTTTAACCAAAGACCGTCCATCAAGCTACTCCTGGAATACCACAGATGAAACATGAATTCACGTTAGAGTTCTGGGAAGACGACGAATGGTA
>JAFGTZ010000076.1 GCA_016938795.1 Chromatiaceae bacterium
ATGGCGCAGTGGCCGGCATCGGGCTGCAAATCGCCGCGCAGCAGCGCAAAGAGACTCGACTTGCCACAGCCATTCGGACCGACCAGCCCCACCCGATGGCCGGGATGAATGCTGAGGTTTGCCCCCGCGAACAGCAGGCGCGGACCGCGGCGCAGACTGAGATCCTGAAGTTGCAGCATGATGAGACGCGATAAGGTGTTTAAGGAGGTGGATTGTCAGTGCTATGGCAATCGCAGCTCAGTCTGTTGGTGTTTTTCGACGGTTCGGGGTCGAGCGGCGGCACTCAGGGCTGGCGCGACTGCATCGCTTGACGCGGGGACGCCTCGCCGCCCGAGCCCCGGTCAAGCCGCCGATAGCCGATGGCCTCGCCGAGATGCGCGGTCGCGATGCGCTCTTCACCGGCCAGATCGGCAATGGTGCGCGCCACCTTGAGGATGCGGTGATAGGCGCGCGCCGAGAGCGCCAGACGTGTGAGGGCCTGTTCCATCAGGCGCTGTCCGGCGCTATCGAGGGCGCAGTGGCGCTCGATCTCACGCGGTCCAAGCGCGCTGTTGGGACAGCCGCAGCGCGCCTGCTGGCGCTCGCGCGCAGCCGTGACTCGCGCGCGTACGCTGCGGCTGTCTTCCTCCTCGCCCCGCGCGGGCATGGTCAGCTCGCTGACCTCAAGGCGCGGCACCTCGACGTGCATGTCGATGCGATCGAGCAGCGGCCCCGAGAGGCGTCCCCGATAGTTTGCCACCTGCCGGGCCGAGCAGTGACAGCGTCCCGACGGGTCGCCCAGATAGCCGCAGGGACAGGGATTCATGGCCGCAACCAGCTGAAAGCGCGCGGGAAAGCGCTCGTGGCGCGCCGCGCGGGCAATCTCGATATGCCCCGATTCGAGCGGCTCGCGCAACACCTCCAGCACCTTGCGATCGAACTCGGGCAGCTCATCGAGAAAGAGCACCCCGTGATGCGCGAGCGACACCTCGCCGGGACGCGGATTGCTGCCGCCGCCCACCAAGGCCACCCCCGAGGCGGTGTGATGAGGGGCGCGAAAGGGACGCGCGCGCCACTGGCCGGGATCGAGCGCGGCGCGCCCGCTCACCGAACGCACCGCCGCGCTCTCGAGCGCCTCGGATTCGGTCATGGGCGGCAAGAGTCCCGGCAGCCGATTGGCCAGCATCGACTTGCCTGTACCCGGCGGCCCCACGAACAGCAAGCTGTGTGCCCCCGCTGCCGCGACCTCCAGGGCGCGCTTTGCCTGCCCCTGGCCACGCACATCGGCCAGATCGGGATAGCGCGGCTCGTGCGCGGTCTGTTCCTCGCCGCACCAGGGCGACAAGAGCCGACTGCCATCGAGATGCGCGCACACCTCCATGAGGTGCTCGGCGCCATGCAGGCGCAATCCGCTCACCAGGGCCGCCTCGGCGAGATTCTCGCGCGGCAGCACCAAGGCGCGCCCGGCATCGCGCGCGGCAAGGGCAGCGGGCAGCACCCCATCGACCGGGCGCAAGTGACCCGAAAGCGCCAGCTCGCCGAGAAACTCGTAATCATCGAGCCCTTGCGCACCGAGCTGCCCCGAGGCGCCAAGAATGCCAAGCGCGATCGGCAGATCGAAGCGCCCGCCGTCCTTGGGCAGATCGGCTGGGGCGAGATTGATGGTCAAGCGCCCGTCGGGAAAGCTGAAACGTCCGCTCAGCAGCGCCCCGCGCACGCGGTCCTTGCTCTCGCGCACCGCCATCTCGGGCAGGCCGACCATGGAGAGCGCTGGGAGCCCGGGCGCGAGCTGGACCTCCACCGCCACACTGGGCGCGGAGATACCCACTCGGGCACGACTGTGCAGGATGCAGAGCGCCAAGTCCCTGGCCTGTCTCGTTAGTGCGCCGGCGGATGGCGCAGCGCAAGCGCCGCTTCCAGCGCGGCCACCTGGGCTTCGAGCTGGGTGACCTTCTCGCGGGTGCGCGCGAGCACCGCCGACTGCACGTCGAACTCTTCGCGGGTGACCAGATCGAGCCGATTGAGGCCCGCCTCCAGCGAGGCGCGCAGATTGCGATTGATGTCTTCCTGCAACATCTGCAGGCCCTTGGGCATGGCCGAGCTCATGCGCCGGACCAGATCGTCGAGCTGTTTGGGATCAAGCATGGTTGCATCCTCGATGCGAACCTCAGGGATTCGCGTCTTGCGTGATGGTTCGCCCTCCGACAACACGGATTCGGGCAGGTTCTGGCCGTCATTATAGTGATGCGTTGGCGCCACGTCTGCGTTTCTCATCCTGCACCCCGCTCCAAAAAGGTGCAATCAGGCGCCCAGGTCGAGAAAGAATGCACTAAAAAACAGCATGCGGCGGTGGCGTCAGCGCGACATGATGCCCAGATGCCGCGAAACGCTAATATCTCGACAGGCCAACAGAGGCTTGGCACGCGAGATGCATTAGTCTTCAGCCGACCCACTGAGCGGCGGATCACCCCGCCAATCCTTCATTCCGCGTCTGCAATGAGGCCGACATCATGAACAACGCATCCACCCGCATCGCCTTCGCGCTTGGCACCCTCTCGCTGGCAGTCAGTTCGACCCTGCTGGCGGAAGGGCCGCATTCGGTCACCGCCAACATCGGCGTTGTGAGCGACTATGTCTGGCGTGGCCAGACCCAGACCGATGGCCAGGCCGCCGTTCAGGGCGGGCTCGACTATGGACACGAGAGCGGCTTCTATGCCGGTACCTGGGTGTCGAATGTCGATTTTGGCGATAGCACCGATTATGAACTCGATCTCTACCTGGGTTTTGGCGGCTCGCTCAGCGACGACCTCAGCTATGACCTGGGTCTTGTCTACTACGCCTATCCCGACGCGCGCGATACCGATTTTGCCGAACTCTCCGCCAGCGCTAGCTGGAAATGGCTGACCGCCGGCCTGTCCTACACCCTCTATGGCCAGGCCGATGAGGCCGATGGCGTGGACAACAGCGAGGCGCTCTTCATCGAAGGCGACTTCTACTACTTCGCCAGTCTCGATTTCGCACTGCCCATGGATCTGGCGCTGAGCCTTCGCGGCGGTTACTACGACTTCGACTACAACGAGGGCGGCAACGACTACGCCCACTGGGGCGCCACGATCAGCCGCGAGGCAGGCGAGTTCGGCACCTTCAGCCTCAACTACGACCAGGTCGGTCGCGACACCTATGACGATGATCCCACGGTCTGGGTTGGCTGGACCAAGGAGTTCTGAGTCTACCCGCCATATTTCACCCTCTGGACAGAATGCATGAGGTCCCCTTCAGGAGGCTAGACCCCTATGAAACTGGTAGCAGCCGTCATTAAACCCTTCAAGCTCGATGACGTACGCGAGGCGCTCAGCGACATCGGTGTCTCGGGCATCACCGTCATCGAGGTCAAGGGCTTCGGTCGCCAAAAGGGCCACACCGAACTCTATCGCGGCGCCGAGTACGTGGTCGATTTCCTGCCCAAGATCAAGCTTGAAATCGCCGTCGATGACAGCCTCGTCGAGAAGGTCGTCGAGGCCATCAGCGGCGCGGCCCGTACCGGCAAGATTGGCGACGGCAAGATCTTTGTCTTCGACCTCGATCAGGTCGTCCGCATCCGCACCGGCGAGACCGGTCCGAACGCGCTTTGAACACCCGCGACCCGGAGACAGTCCCATGGAACAACCCGTGATTGAACTGAGCTACGCGCTCGATACCTTCTATTTTCTCGTGTCGGGCGCGCTGGTGATGTGGATGGCCGCCGGCTTCGCCATGCTGGAGGCGGGCCTGGTGCGCGCCAAGAACACCGCCGAGATTCTCACCAAGAACATCGCGCTCTTTGCCATCGCCTCCATCATGTACATGCTGGTGGGCTACGGCATCATGTACCCGAGCGACGGCAACGGCTTCCTGCCGGTCATTAGCTGGGGCTTCATGTTCGGTGGTGACCACGCCCTTGAAGATGTGCTGGCGAGCGATGGCGGAACCTACTACTCGGGCATGGCCGATTTCTTCTTCCAGGTGGTCTTCGTGGCTACCGCCATGTCGATCGTCTCGGGCGCCGTGGCCGAGCGCATGAAGCTCTGGGCCTTCCTGCTCTTTGCCGTGGTCATGACCGGCTTTATCTACCCCATGCAGGGCTACTGGAAATGGGGCGGCGGCTTCCTCGACGGGCTCGGTTTCCTCGACTTCGCGGGTTCGGGCCTGGTGCATCTGTGCGGCGCCTCGGCAGCGCTCGCCGGCGTCATCCTGCTTGGGGCGCGCAAGGGCAAGTACGGCAAGGATGGCTCGGTTAACGCCATTCCCGGCGCCAATCTGCCGCTCGCCACGCTCGGCACCTTCATCCTTTGGCTCGGCTGGTTCGGCTTCAACGGCGGCTCCGAGCTCAAGCTCTCCGACGTCGGCGAGGCCAATGCCGTGGCGGCGGTGTTCGTCAACACCAACATGGCCGCCGCCGGCGGTACCGTGCTGGGGCTCATCACCGCACGTCTGCTCTTTGGCAAGGCCGATCTGACCATGGCGCTCAACGGCGCGCTCGCCGGACTGGTGGCCATTACCGCCGAGCCGCTCACTCCCACGCCCCTGCTCGCCACCCTCATCGGCGGCGTCGGCGGTGTGCTGGTGGTCTTTGCCATCGTCACCATGGATCGGCTCAAGATCGACGACCCGGTGGGCGCCATCTCGGTGCACGGCGTGGTGGGCATCTGGGGGCTGCTCGCAGTGCCCATTACCAACCCTGACGGCAGCTTCGCCGCTCAGCTCATCGGGCTCGGTACCATTCTCGGCTGGGTGTTCACAACCTCCTTCCTGGTCTGGCTGCTGATCAAGGTCACCCTGGGCATTCGGGTCAGCGAGGAAGAGGAGTACGCCGGCGTGGACATCGGCGAGTGTGGGCTGGAGGCCTACCCCGAGTTCACAGGCTCGCGCGGCGCGGTCTGAGAACAGCGGCGCGCGCCCAAGGGCGCGCGCCGGCTGGGCGGTCCGTTATGGCTGTCGCGGATCGTCTCGCGCGGGTTCGTTCATGCGCGCACCCGTTGATTCAGCCAAGTGAATTGTCACTGTTGTGAATTGCTGTCTTTTCTTCACGGGGCCTGCGGCCCCGTTTTTTTGTCCGACAGTCGCTCAACCGAGGGCGCGACGCAAAAACTCGGGCAGCGCCAGCGCGCCCTGATGAATGCCCGCATTGTAATACTGGGTCTCGAAGGACTTCTCGCGCGCCGCCTCGACGCGGAAGCGATCGAGCGCCACGCCCTTGCCGGCCATGGTGGCGCTCCACCAGCCCGAGGGGTAGATGGTCTGAGGAAAGCAGAGCGTCTGCGTTGAGTCAAACCCGGCGCCGCGCATGGCCTCATGCATCTCGCGCAGGATCTTCACATGATAGAGGGGCGATTCGCTCTGCTGGATGAGGATGCCGCCTGCGGCCAGGGCGCGCTCGCACTGGGCATAGAAATCGCGCGTGAAGAGCCCCTCGGCGGGGCCAACCGGATCGGTGCTGTCAACGATGATGAGATCGAGACTGCCAGGCGCGGCCTCCTCGATCCAGCGCACCCCGTCCTCGAACAGCAACGTGGCGCGCGGGTCGGCGTTCGATTCGGTCAGCTCGGGAAAATACTGCTCGGCGAGCCGGGTCACGCGCTCGTCGATGTCGATCTGCACCGCCGACTCGACCGACTCATGCCGCAGCACCTCGCGCAGCGTGCCGCAGTCTCCGCCCCCAATGATGCAGACACGGCGCGGCGCGGCATGGGTGTAGAGCGCCGGATGCGACATCATCTCGTGATAGAGAAAGTTCTCGCGCGTCGAGAGCATGGTGCAGCCATCGATCACCATGAGCTTACCGAAGCCCTCGGTGTCGTAAATCTCGATGAACTGATAGGGCGTCTGTTCGGCGTGCAGCCGATCACGCACGCGCAGCGAGAAGGCCGCGCCATCGCTGGCAACGACTTCGGTAAACCACTCATTGGGGTCGAGCATCGTGAAGGTATCCAATCAAGAGGAAGGACGCCATTATCCGCAATGGCTCAGGGCGCGGACAAGCGCGCGGGCGCAAATGGTTGATCCCCTGTGCTCAAATCCCCCAGGGGTCCACACGGCTTTGAGGCGGTTCACAAGATCAAACGCCTGCTTCATCCGCCCTTAGGCAATTGACTGCGTATTGACAAAGTCAATACAGCGACTAGAGTGCGGGACATGGACATCCACTACGAACTCAACGGCCTGTCTTTCGTTTGGGAGGCGCGCAAGGCCGCCCGCCATCCGGCCTGTCATGATGGCATCACGTTTGAGCAGGCGGCCACGGTATTCTTCGATCCGTTCTTCCCACTGGTCGATGCCAGCCGCAACGACGAGGCGCGCGACGCCATCATTGGATACGACGCAACGGGACGGCAGCTGTTCGGGTACATATCGAACTGACCAATGAAGCCATCCGCCTGATCTCCGCCCGCCGAGCCACCCAAGAGGAGCGACGTACCCATGAGCATTCCTGAACGCATCAAGACGCGCCTGAACAAGGACCGCCCCATGACCAGCATCACCCTGCGCATTCCGGTGGATGTGGTCGAGTCGCTCAAGGAGATCGCCCCGCTGCGAGGGTTCTCGGGCTATCAAGCCTTGCTCAAGTGGTATGTGAGCGATGGTCTGCGACGCGACGAGGAACGCTACACCATCGGCCAGACCGCACGCCTGATCGCCGCACTGAAACGGCGCGGGGTATCGGACGCGGTGCTCGAAGAGGCCGCGCGCGAGACCAGCGAAATGACCCACTGAGGCGTCTGCTTACTCCGTGACCTCTCCCAGCAGCGCGGCGATCTCAGTCTCAACCTGCTTCAGCGGAATGGTACGCAGTGCGTACCCTACGGCTAC
>JAFGTZ010000485.1 GCA_016938795.1 Chromatiaceae bacterium
ACATCCATGCTGGAGGCCGAGGCCATGTCGAGCAGACCGCGCATGAGGTGGGCGCGCTCGTCAGTGGCCAGGGTTTCCACCAGCGCCTGCTTGTCCTCGGGGCTGAGCGGCAGATGGGCGCAGAGCAGGTTGACCAGCTCGGTGTCGGGCATGCGCTCGACATCGTCCCAGGGAATCTCGACGCCGCGCAGCTTGCAATAGGTCTTGAGCGAGGTGAGAAAGCCCTTGCGATCGCCGATGCGCTCCTCGCTGTCGTGGCAGTCGCGCGCGAAGCGTTCCCAGTCCGGCGCGATGCATCGGTAACCATGGCGCCCCTCGATCTCGCGCACCAGCTGGAAGCGGCACACGCCGGTGAGCACCAGCACGATGCGCCCATCGCTGGTTTCGCTGTAGGAGGTGATGCGCCCGGCGCAGCCCACGCGGTGGAGGCTGGGCCGCTCGGCCTCCAGGTCCTCGCTGCGCGGCTGGAGCAGGCCGAGCAGATGGTCGCTCGCCAGTGCATCCTGCACCATATTCAGATAACGCGGCTCGAAGATGTTCAGCGGCAACTGCACGCCTGGCATGATGACCGCGCCCGAGAGCGGAAAGATGGGCAGCGTCTCGGGGAGGTCGGAAAATTTCGGAAAAAAGGGATTGCGGCTCATGTCGGCTGCTCCGAGAGCTGAAAGACCGGGCGGCTCCGGGTGGATCCGCGCTTGCCGATTCAGATTGGGGGCCAAAGGGCCGAACCCCAAGGCCCGGCATGCAAAATGATGCGGGAAATCGCGCGCCCTTGCATGGGCCTCCCGGGTTGCCATGGTGCGGCCCGCTTGGGGTGCCTGGGTGGCGTTCATCGTTACTTCCAGGGTGGAAATTCACATCCTCGACCGCACCATGTTGACCCGATAGCGGTCGCCTCGTGGCTCGCGCGGCGCTCGCCCTCCAGATTCTGACAATCATAAAGCCGCAACCGAACAGGGGAGAGCTGCGATGCAAGAGACTGGCCGAGACGATGACGAGCGCGCGACCGAGCGGGTGGCGTTGCGCGAGGCGTTCGAGCGGGTGCGCGCCTTCAGCGAACAGCTCTGCGCGCCCCTGGTCACCGAGGACTACGGGCTTCAGGTGGTGCCCGAGGCCAGTCCGCCGAAGTGGCATCTAGCGCATGTCTCCTGGTTCTTCGAGA
>JAFGTZ010000486.1 GCA_016938795.1 Chromatiaceae bacterium
TAACCTAATCACACGAAACGCGACTTTGACAACGCGCACGTGTACAGCAGTAACCCATGCGGGGAAACATCTATATGAACATGTTATCCCGCAAATCTTGCCCATGCACGAGTTCCCGCCAGACGTAGCGTCCCGCTTCGATTCGGCCCTGGTCGCTGCCGACATTGCGGAAAATCATCAATTGCATGTTCGCCGCTGGCTGCGGTTCTGTCTGGACTTTAGCCAGAAACGCCAGCGCCATCACTTCCACACTCCTTGCACAGTTGTTGCACCGGCCTTGCACCTGGGGTCACTACTCTAGTCACTGTCGGAGCCAGACGGCTCCACCGCCCGACCCACCGGGCCTGGCGCAACACATCAGCACTGGAGTACAGCCTCATGACCACTCGCAACACACTGACCCTCGGCGCACTCGCCGCCACCCTGACCCTGATCGCCCTGCCCGTGCTCGCCGGCCCCGGCGGCTGGAACGCACGCTCGGGCATGGATGTCGAGGCGCCCATTGAGCGCATGGCCGAGCGACTCGATCTGAGCAGCGCCCAACAGGAGGATCTGCGCAAGCTGATGGACGAAAACCGCGCCCGTCACGAAGCGCTGCGCGGCGAGTTTCGCGACAAGGTCGATGCCCTGCTCACCCCCGAACAGCGCGCGCAGCGCGATTCCATGGTCGAGCAGCGCATCGAGCGTCGCCTGGCCCGGCTTGATCGTCGGCTCGATCTGAGCGATCAACAAACCAAAGCCATCAAGGCGGTCTTCGAGGCGCGCCAGCAAGATCCCGCCCTGAGCCGCGCCGAGGTGCGCGCCCGCATCGAGGCGGTGCTGACCGAAGAGCAGCGCGAACAGCTTAAACAGCGCCCCGAACGCCCGCGTCGCAACGACTTCTAGCCAGCCCCTTTCCAAGGCTCGCGCCATCATGAAAAAACCCCGCATCCTGGACAGGATGCGGGGTTTAACCGTTTTGGTAGCACTCGGCCTGTTACGGCAAGCGAAAGGTTCCGATCTGCTGTTGCAGCGATTGAGACACGGCCTCAAGCGCCTGCGCCCTGTCCAGCCCCTTGCGCATTTCACCGGCACTCTGTTGCGCGCCATCGCGCACCACGACCACCCGCTGCTGTAATTCCTCAACCACCGCCAGTTGTTCGGTCAGGGCCGCCGAAATCTGGGTGGACATCTCATCGACGCGATGAATGGCGTCGAGAATGCCGCCAAAGGTCTCGTTGGTGCTTCGGGCGCTGGTCTCCAGCGAAGCAGTCAGCTCGCGCATCTCGCGCATGGAGCCGACCGCGCGGGTCGCGCTCCCCTGCAAACTCGCGATCATCTGCTGGATTTCGGCGGTCGATTCCTGGGTACGCAGCGCGAGCTGGCGGACTTCATCGGCCACCACGCTGAAGCCGCGCCCCTGTTCGCCCGCCCGCGCCGCCTCGATGGCGGCATTGAGCGCGAGCAGATTGGTCTGATCGGCAATGCCGCGAATCACATCCAGCACCTTGCCGATGCGCTCGGCATCACCATTGAGGGTTTCGACAATCTCGCCCGCGCCGGCCAGATTGGTGGTGACCCTTTCGATCTCGGTCGCCAGACTGTCGATGGTTTCGCGCCCGCTTGCCGCACTTTGTCGCGCGCTTGCCGCCGCGCCGCTGGTATCGTGGGTGTTGCGGGTAATCTCCTCGGCGCTGGCGCCCAGTTGGGTAATGGCCGAGGCCAGCTGCTCGGCCTGGGTGAGCTGTTCGTCCATTTGCCCATCGGTACTCGACATGAGCACGCGCAGCTGTCCGATGACCTCATCAAGCCGCCCGGCCTCGTCGCGGATATGCATGATGAGCTGACGCAGATTGTGCAGCGTTCCCCGCGCCTGTGCGCCGAGCGCACGGATTTCGTTCCCGCTATCGCTTGCGCCCTCATCCGCCGCCGCGAACGCCACTCGAAGATCGCCCTCGCCAAGCCGGCCCAGGGCACGGCTCAGATCGGTGAGCGGGGCCAGTCGCGAGCGATTGAACCAAAACAAGAGCCCCACCAGCAGCGCGCCGGCCAAGGCCGCGAACACCATTAAACGATTGCGCAACTGAATGCTGTCGCGGGTGAATTCCGCGACATAGCTGCCGCCGCCCACGACCCAGTCCCA
>JAFGTZ010000487.1 GCA_016938795.1 Chromatiaceae bacterium
AACCAAGCCGCTCGATGGGATGCGCCATGCCGTTGTCCGAACGCCTCGCCCGCCCGGCCCTGGAGGCCAATCTGCCACTGGCGGCGCTCGATGCCGCCTGTGCCGTCATTCTTGGCAAGCCGCGCGAGCTGCGCCTGGCGCTTACCTGTCTGCTCGCGCGCGGACATCTGCTCATCGAGGATCTGCCCGGCGTTGGCAAGACCACCCTGGCCCATCTGCTCGCGCGCCTGCTCGGTCTCGATTACGCGCGCATCCAGTTCACCAGCGATCTGCTGCCCGCCGATGTCATCGGTGTGGCGGTCTATGATCGGGCGAGCGAGGATTTTCGCTTCCATCCCGGGCCGCTCTTCTCGCAGCTCATCCTCGCCGACGAGATCAATCGCGCCACACCCAAGGCGCAGAGCGCGCTGCTTGAGGCCATGGAAGAGCGCCAGGTTACGGTCGAGGGCGAGACGCGCCCCCTGCCCGAGCCCTTCTTCGTCATCGCCACGCAAAATCCGCTGCATCAGGTCGGTACCTTTCCGCTGCCCGAGTCGCAGCTCGACCGCTTTCTCATGCGCATCCATCTCGGCTATCCCGCCGCCGAGCAGGAAAAGCAGCTCCTCGCCGGCGAGGATCGCCGCGCCATGGTGGCGCGCCAGCCGCCGGTGCTGAGTCCCGAGCAGCTCATGGCCCTGCAGGAGCAGGTGAGCGAGGTGCACGCCGCCGCGCCGGTCATCGACTATGTGCACGGCATCTTGCAGTTCACGCGCAGCTCCGGGCGTTTTCTCTATGGCCTCTCGCCGCGCGCCGGGCTGGGGCTGCTGCGCGCGGCCAAGGCCTGGGCGCTGCTCGCCGGGCGCGACTATGTGATCCCCGAGGACGTGCAGGCGGTGCTGCCGGCCTGTGTGGTGCATCGTCTGGCGCTTGGCGAGGGGGTTGGGGCGCTCGACGAGGCGGCGGTCGCGGCCGATATTCTCAATCATGTCGCGCTCTGAGGGGGCCGCCCGGACCTCACGCCTTGCCACCCTTGGCGCGCGGGCGCGACGTCTCTTCGATGGGCTCCTGCGCCGCGCGCGCAGCGGTCCGGATGGGGTCGCGCGCATCCAGGCGCGCCAGATCTATATCCTGCCAAGCCGCATCGGGCTTGCCTTCGGGGCCGTGGTGCTGCTGATGCTGCTCGGCTCGCTCAACTACCAGAACAACCTCGGCCTGCTCTTCACCTTCTTTCTCGCCGCGCTCGGGCTGGTGGCCATGCACCACGCCTGGTTCAACCTGCTCGGGCTGGCCGTGCAGGCGCGCGGCGGTGCGGCGGTGTTCGCGGGCGAGCCGGCCACCTTTGAACTCAGTCTCTGGGGCGCGGGGCGGCGCGCGCGCCCCGATCTGCGGGTCAGGCTCGGCGATGCCGAGGCCGCGCCGGCGCTCCATGTTCCCTCGGGGGATCGGGC
>JAFGTZ010000488.1 GCA_016938795.1 Chromatiaceae bacterium
GGCAGATGGCGCACAATCACAGCCTCGACCATGGGTGGCGTCTCGCCTTCCCCCAAGGTTCCAACCAGACGCAGATGGACGCGACTGCCCACAGGGGGGAATTCCAGCCCATCCATCCGCACAAAGACTCCGCCCTCGCTCAGATCCTCGGTGAGAACCACCTCGACCTCTTGACCCGCCCGGTGCAATTCCACCTCGACCTGCATGGGCAAGCGGCAATATCGGCGTCGATCAGCATCCATCCAGAGAACCCCACGCAAATCAGCCATCAAGCGGCGGATGTTGTAAGTCGGCTAGGGTCCAGAACTCGACGCCGCGGAGATAACCGGCGCGAATCTCGCGCACAAGCGCAAGCGCCCGACCTGCGCGATCCCGCTCGGCAATCCAGCGACTGGGCAGACCATCGAGCAAATGCTCGCTGGCGAGGATTCCGTCAACAGTCTGGCTCAGTCGAATTTCTCCCGACAGCTCGTGGCGAAAGGCCGGACGAAAACCTCTTACCAAGGCAGACCGAGACAATGAACCGCCCTCATGCGGAGCGCCTAACCCTGGAGTCGTTTGAACGTTCATTGATTCGTACATCATCACGGCGCACTCCGTCAACATCAGCCATGGCAATAACGGCCTCCAGACGCCTGACTTGAATGGTCGCACCAAGGCCCTGCTGCAAAGACCCGCTCGGCGCTCTGTATCAGGGTCAGCGTGCAAACGAACGCTGCGGGCACAATGGCTCTTCACGAATTGATGTGACCAAAGACACGGTCGGCCATGGAAAATTGGTCTAAGCTTAGAGTGAACCTTGATCCAGGATCCCGGCGAGCGGGTCACATGCTCCAGCCCGAACACTGGATCGCACCACACCACCTGACGATATTCACGAGGCTCGACGATGGAACTTTCATCCATGGCAGGCGTGCCGGCCGCCACAAGCTCCCTCGCCAGCAATAAGATGGCCAATGCGGCTGGAGCCGAACAGCTCGGCCAGGCGCTCAACCAGCAGGCTCAGCTAGCGGGCGCCGGGGTTGAAGGCAACAGCGAGACGCCTTCGACCTCGGCGGCGGGCGCAACCACGGCGCCAACACCCACCGCCGCCTTGCCGGAGCATCTTGGGCGCAACATCAACGTGACGGCCTGACGCCGATCTCTCCATCCATGCCTTGGTTTCCGCGCGGAGTGACGCTAGCCGTTACGCCGCGCGGCACCTGTGGCGATGCACGACCATAAAACCGCAACCGGCGCTCAAGCCTGCCAATGCTCTAGGCAAACTGGCTGACATATCCCCGAGCGGCATCGGGTGGCGCGAAGAATGCGGCGATGCGTGCCTCCAGCTGCTGGCGTGCATCAACAAGACCGCGCGCGGCAGGCGCACCTTGCGCCTGGGCGTTCTCATTCGCAGCGGCGGAGATGCCAGGTTCAACCGCAAGCTCCTCACCTGCGGCGCGAGCACCCTGCTCATCCGGCTGCACCGAGCGGGCTGATTCGGGCGAGAGTCTCGCTTGAGCAGCCTCCAGCGAGGCTTCCGCTGCCTGGGCGCGCTCCTCGCGCTCCAGCTCCACCAACTCGGAGCTGGCCTCAACCTCCATACTGCGCGCGGAAGCGGCCACGCGCTGATCCTGAGAGGAGGGTTCTGCAGGCGCCAGGGCCGCGCGTATCAGCACACGCGCCTTCTCAACCGTTGCCTCGGGGTCGCCAGGAATGGGCGAGGTATCAATCCCCACCTCTCCACCAATGGCATAACGGCGCCCATCGGGGCCGGTCTGGTAGTCATAGCTCGGGCCGCTGGTCACATACTGACCACCGGCAGCAACATGCGCCTGCTCGTGCGTGCGCACCTCAAGATCGCGCTGGCTCAGCTTCTGCACCAGACGCAACTCCTCTGGTGTGAAGGCAAAGGGATCCGAGGCGCCTTGTCCGCTTGCGCCATCCTGCTCAACCGCCTCGGACTTAGTGGTCTCTGAGGTGGCGTCGGGCTCGCCTAACCCGGTTTGCCGAGCATCGCCCGCCTCGGGAGAGGCAACCGGGCGCGCCGCCGGTTCCGGCTCGCGAATCGTGGGCTCTGAGGCCATGACCCCGCGCGCCAAGGCCGGCGACTGCATACCCGAAGGCATCACGGCAATGTGAGAGGAAATCACCATGGGCTCTTGGTCGCTGGAAGGCTGGTTTGATCGGAAGGCGCCTCATGCGCCTCTTTGCAAAGTCTAGTCGTAAACCCGGCATCTTGCTTGACGCCATGGCCAGACCTTGGTGGTCTCAAGAAGGCCCCGCGAGCGGTTGCGCAAGAGGCGCGCCGCCGCATCTCAAGTCATCGCAATGAATCGCGCACCGAGCCGATGGCCCGAATCCATGGCTGATCGGCGCGCACTGCCTCGGGCAGTGCGCGATAGGCACGCTCGGCGGCGGCGCGATCAGCAAAGGCGCCCGCAAGCGCCACCACCAGATCGCGCTGGCGCGAGCGGATGGGAATGTAATGCACATCGCCCAGACCATGACGATCGACATAATCGAAGGCGGCATCCAGGCTGCTCACCGCGATCAGCTGAATGGTAAAACGCTCCGGACGCTGAGCGCTGAGCCAGGCGCGCCCGTCCGCCAGATCCGGAAGTGCGCGGGCCGGCGGCGGATCAGCTGGCGCGACAGGCGTGTTTTCCACCCGAGCGGGCGGCGGCTCAGGATCTGCCCGAGACGTGATCGGCTGCTGTCTTGGCGCCTGGGCCGGCGCCTCGCTCAAGGATGGCGCGCTCATGGGAGGCAGCGGCATTCGGGATTCGGGAGCTGACCGTGGCGGCAGCGGAATCGTGAATTCCTGCGCGCCTTCACCTGGATTGGACGCAGCCGGCTCGGGAGCGGCCTCCAGCAAGGCGCGTGCGGCCTGTCGCGAGGTCTCGGCCTCGGATCCCCGGTCATTGGGTAGCTGAAGAAAGACCGGCAGCAGGATAGCGAGTGCGGCGCCGCCAGCCATCGCCGGCACGAACCAGCGACGATTCCAGATCGGCGTCGTGGAGCTGGACGCGGCTGAGGTGGCGCGCGCCGAGGTCCGCGTCTTGGCGCCTGGCTTGCGACTCTGTCGGTCCGGCTGCTCCTCGGTCTCCTCGCGCGACTCCGTCGCGGCTGCCGACTCGCGCGCGATCCGCGCCATCAGCTCGGCAAAGGCGGTGGTCGCCATGGTCTCGTCGTCTTCGTCCGAGGGCGGCGTGGACGCCGCCGCGTCCGTGGCGGAGGTTGCGCGCGGCGGCGGCTCGGGCTGGGTCTGATCGGGCACATCGTTGAGGCGACGCAGACGCTCGGCCAGTGGGTCGGTGACAACATCCGCATCCCGACAACGGGCCTCAAGCCAGTCGTTACCGAGCGCGTTGAGCGCCTTGGGTAACCCCTGAGCACGCCGATGCAGGGTGTCGATGTCGGCATCGGAGAGCAAGCCATGCGGATTGTCGAGACCCGCCGCCTCCAGCCGGTGGAGCAGGTAGGCGCCGCTTTGTTCGAGGTTGAAGGGGCGCAGCGTCAAGTGCAGCGGAGCAACCTCACCGGGCTCGAACCCGCGCCGACCCAGGCTGGAATCGCCCACCAGCAGCAGAGGCGGCGCATCGCCCGTGCGCTCAAGCAGTGTGTGGCGCAGCCGCAAGAAGCCGTGCAAGACATCCGCCCCCAGCAGATGCGCATCGTCCACGGCCAACAGCAGGCCAGCGCCAGCGCCAGCGCGCATCGAGGACAGGAGTGCCTCATCGAGCGCGCCCGCCTTGATGCCAAGCTGATTGCGGATGGTCGCCTCAACCACCTCGAAACCGATGCCCGCGCGTCCACGAAAGGCGACCAGGGTCATCCCCTCGGGCAAGACCCCGAGCAGGCGCATCAACTGAAGGCTGCGCCCCGATCCGTCGGGACCACTGAGCAACACCAGCGCAGCAGTGCTTAAAACCGCCTCGCGCGCTGACTCAAGCAGGCTGTCGAGCAGTGGATCGTGATAAACGAAGCCCTCGCCAGGCAAGCCGTCGAAAGGAGGCTGGCGCAATCGCAACCGCGCCAGACAATCCGGGCTCAAGCCCATGGGCATAGGCCGGCGCCCGAACAGCGGCGCACGCGAGCTGACAGCATCCTAGAGCGCTCCAGCTTCAAACTCGACACCAACCACGAACAGCGCCTCCTCGCGATCAAGACGCACCGCCCGCCCGCTGCACACCAATGGCTCGATGCGGGCGCTCGGGCTCGTCACCTCGATCTCAAGCGCCTCGCCAAGCGCAACCGGCGCCTCGGTCGAAAAGGAGCAGCCGGTGGGGCTGAGGTCAATGAGGCGTACCGACAGGCGCTCATCACCGCGTGTCAGGGTTGCTTCGGTATCCGCGCGCAAGCGAAGAAATTTCCGACGTTCGACATCTTGCAACATAGCGTCACTCTTCCGGGTGAAGACGTTTTTTAACCAATCGACAAGGCGGGCTTGCCGCTCATGGCGTGGCACAGCCTTGGCGCCAAACGCCAGGCCTGTGTCACAGTCAGCCGTTGCGACCCGAGACATCCCCAAGACGTTCGAGTACGGCCTCGGCAAGATCATCCGGGCTGTATTTCTGGATGAACTTGTTGGCGCCCGTACGCTGAACCATATCCATGTTGAACTGGCCACTCAGCGACGAGTGCAACAGAATGTAGAGATTCTGCAGGCGCGCATCCTTGCGAATCTCGGTGGTGAACTGATAGCCATCCATCTCGGGCATCTCGATATCCGAGATGATGAGGCTGAAATAGCTCGCTACATCAACGCCCTCGGACTGCAAGCGTCGAATACGTTCAAGCGCTTCGAGTCCATCGGTCATCAAGGTGCAGTCCACACCGAGCTGTTCAAGCGCACGCTGGATCTGGTGGCGCGCCACAGCGGAATCGTCCACCACCAGAACCTTGGCGCCGCTCTGATGAGGTCGCTGGCTGATGTCGCCGGAGACCTCGGTGCTCACATGCACCACCTGATCGAGCACCTTTTCAACATCCAGAATCTCGATGAGATCGCCCTGGATGAGGGTCACCGCAGTGACATAGATGTTGCGCCCCAGATGCGATGGCATCTGCTGCACCTGATTCCACTGGGTATTGACAATACGCTCGACTCGGCGAATCAGGAAACCATGCACCGAGCGGTTGTATTCGGTGATGATGATATAGCCCTGTTCAGGGTTGGCCATGGGCGGCCCGCCCACCGCCTGCGACAGATCGATGATTGGCATGGTCACACCGCGCAGTGTCGCCATGCCCTTGATCAAGGGATGCGCCCCGGCGGGACGGGTCAGTGGCTGGTAGGGAATAACCTCGCGCACCTTGAACACATTGATGCCGAATAACTGCTTGCCCTCCAGCCGAAACAGCAGGAGTTCGAGCCGGGTGCCGGCCGCCTGATTGGATTCGAGGGTCGTTCCCCCTCTCGGCTCGCTCATTGCAGTCTCTGAATCATTCGCCTTGCCATGACCGCCGATGCTACACGGCGCCTGAAGACACTTTCAAGACAGGAATTCCGGCCTGCGCCATCCCCGCCATCCGCAGACCTGTCCATCGTTGCTGTGGCTCACAAGGGGAAGGCGCCCGCATCCCTAGTCCAGCTCTTCAAGACAGTGCGCGAGCGACAGACGCCAGTCGGGCATGGCAAGCCCGAAGGTCTGCTGAAAGCGACTGTTGTCGAGCACCGAGAAGGCGGGGCGGCGCGCCGGCGCGGGATACTCCGAGCTGGGAATGGGGATGAGATCGCAGCCCTCCCCGCTCGCCTCCAGGATGGCGCAGGCAAAGCCGTACCAGCTCACCTGCCCGCCCCCGCTGAGGTGATAGAGCCCGCCCAGCCGGGTTAGATCCAGCTCGCCGCGCAGCACCCGATAGAGCACCTGGGCGCTGACCTCGGCAAGCATACGGCTCCAGGTCGGCGAGCCAATCTGATCATCGACCACGCGCAGCTCCTCACGCTCGCGAAAGAGACGGCGCATGGTCAGCACAAAGTTCGAGCCGCGCGCCCCATAGACCCAGCTGGTGCGAAACACGAGCGCCGGCGCGCCCGAGTCGAGCAGCGCGCGCTCGCCGCCGAGCTTGGTCTCGCCATAGACATTGAGCGGTTCGGGCGCGTCCTCCTCGCGATAGGGACGCTCAGAGGTGCCAGAAAAAACGAAATCGGTGGAGTAGTGAATGATGGGCACGCCGCGCTTGGCCAGCAAGGCGCCGAGCTCGCCCACCGCCTCGGCATTGATGCGCCAGGCGCGCTCGCGATCGGTTTCAGCGGGATCCACGGCCGTGTAGGCCGCAGCATTGATCACCGCATCGGGACGGCTGTCCTCAACCAGCCGCGCGAGCCCCTGGGCGTCCATGAGGTCGATCACTGGTCCGTGCTCGCCCTCCAGCGAGGCGGCGATGACCTCGCCGAGCGGGGCCAGGGCGCGACGCAGCTCCCAGCCGACCTGACCATTCGAGCCAATGAGCAGAATGCGTGGGCGCTGTTCAGCGGTCTGAATCATGGATAATCCTCCCGGGTTGGCAGACGCTCGGACGCGATCTCTGACAGGGCCAGCGCGGCGCCATCCTTCTGCGAGACTTCAGGCGTCAGGCCGTTCAAGGGCCAGTCGATGCCGATGGCCGGATCGTCCCAGCGCAGGCTGAACTCGGTCTCGGGGCTGTAATAATCGGTGTTCTTGTAGACGAAGAGCGCCTCCTCGCCGGTCACCAGAAAGCCGTGGGCAAAACCGGGTGGAATCCAGAACTGACGCCGGTTCTCAGCCGAGAGCCGCACAGCCGTCCAACGTCCGAACTGGGGCGAGCCGCGCCGCAGATCAACCGCCACGTCGAAGACCTCGCCTGCGAGCACCTGCACCAGCTTGCCCTGCGCCCGCGGATGCTGGATGTGCAGCCCGCGCAGCACCCCACGACGCGAATAGGAGAGATTGTCCTGCACCAGAGGTGGGATGCCCAGCTCGCCATAGACATTGGCGCGATAGGTCTCCATGAAGTAACCGCGCGCATCGCCAAAGACCCGGGGCTCCAGAATCAGCACGCCCGCCAGATCGGTCTCGATGACCTTCATACCCGCCCCCGTTCAATGAGTCCCAACAGATAGGCGCCATAGCCATTCTTGCTCAGCGCCTCGCCGAGTGCGCGCAGCTGCTCGGCGTCAATCCAGCCGTTGAAATAGGCCACCTCTTCGGGGCAGCAGATCTTTAGCCCTTGGCGTTTCTCGATGGTTTCGATGTACTGCCCGGCCTCCATGAGCGACTCGTGGGTGCCGGTATCGAGCCAGGCGGTGCCGCGCCCGATACGCTCCAGATGCAGGGCGCCGCGCTCCAGATAGAGCCGGTTGAGGTCGGTGATTTCGAGCTCGCCGCGCGCCGAGGGGGTCAGGGTCGCGGCCAGATCGCACACCGCGCCATCGTAGAAATAGAGCCCCGTGACCGCCCAGCTCGAACGCGGCACACGCGGCTTTTCCTCCAGCCCCACCACCCGGCCCTGGGCATCGAACTCGGCCACGCCATAGCGCTCGGGATCGGCCACATGATAGCCAAAGACGGTTGCCCCCTGCTCGCGCACGCTCGCACGCTTGAGCTGATCGACCAGGCCATGACCATAAAAGAGATTATCGCCGAGGATGAGACAGGCCGGCGCGCCGGCGAGAAAGTCGCGCCCGATCAGAAAGGCCTGCGCCAGCCCCTCGGGGCGCGGCTGCTCGGCATAATCGAGCCGGATGCCCCAGCGCGAGCCATCCCCGAGCAGGGCCCGGAAGCGCGGCAGATCCTCGGGAGTGGAGATGATCAGAATCTCGCGAATGCCCGCCAGCATGAGCGTGGCCAGCGGATAGTAGACCATCGGCTTGTCGTAGACCGGCAAGAGCTGCTTGCTCACCACCTGGGTGAGCGGATAGAGCCGGGTGCCCGATCCGCCGGCGAGGATGATGCCTTTACGTTCCATACAACCTCTCCTTCAGTTGACCGCCCCAAGGCGCTCGCCGCGATAACGTCCATCGGTGATGCGCTGACACCAGGCATCGTGGGCGAGATACCAGTCGAGCGTCTGCGCCAGCCCGGTCTCGAAGCTGTGCGCGGGCTCCCAGCCAAGTTCGCGCCTGAGCTTGCTCGCGTCGATGGCATAGCGCCGGTCATGGCCAGGGCGATCAGCGACAAAGGTCTTGAGCTGGGCATGGGGGCGATGGGGTGCATCGGGCAAACGCTCATCGAGCAGGGCGCAGAGCGTCTCGATCACCTCCAGATTGGTGCGCTCGCTGTTACCGCCGATGTTGTAGACCTCGCCCGGCGCACCCGCCTCCAGCACCCGCCAGATGGCCCGACAGTGATCCTCGACATAGAGCCAATCACGCACATTGCCTCCATCCCCATAGATCGGCAGCGGCTCGCCACGACGCGCCTTGAGAATCATGAGCGGAATGAGCTTCTCGGGAAACTGGTAGGGACCATAGTTGTTCGAGCAGTTGGTGGTGAGCACCGGCAGGCCATAGGTGTGAAACCAGGCGCGCACCAGATGATCGGACGCGGCCTTGCTCGCCGAATAGGGCGAATTCGGCGCGTAAGGCGTGCTCTCGGTAAAGGCGCCGGTGGGGCCAAGCGACCCATAGACCTCGTCGGTCGAGACATGCAGAAAGCGGAAATCGGCGCGCGCGCCCGGCGCCAGCTCCGCCCAGTAGGCGCGCGCACAGTCGAGCAGATTGAAGGTGCCCACCACATTGGTCTGTACAAAGGCGGCGGGGCCGTCGATGGAGCGATCGACATGGCTCTCGGCGGCAAAGTTCACCACCGCCTCCACGCCATGCTCGCGCAGCAGCCGGCTCACCAACGCCTGATCGCCAATATCGCCCTGCACAAAGGTGTGACGCGGATGGTCGATCAGATCGGCCAGACTGTCGAGGTTTCCAGCGTAGGTGAGAAGGTCAAGATTGACGACCCGCGCCTCGGTCTGCTCGATCAGAAAGCGGACGAAATTGCCGCCAATGAAACC
>JAFGTZ010000489.1 GCA_016938795.1 Chromatiaceae bacterium
CAGCCCCTCGGCGCGGCCCTCCCAAGCGGCAAGCCACGCCAGCGGCGCGCCCGGCAGCACGTCGGCCAGCAGGTCCGCGAGCCGGCGGCTGTCGAGCTGCGGGCTGGCAAGACGCGCATAGAGCCGCCCGCTCCAGTCCAGCGGATTGAGCCCCGGCCCCCTGAGACGCGCGCCAAGACGCAGCTCCAGCGGGGCCTCTCCGGCTCCGAGCAGCCGGGTGACCAGATCGAGCCGATGCACGGGGCCTGTTTGCAACAGATGCAGATTCAAGGACTCCAGACAGCGCTCGGAGGGGTCCGCACCGGGACGCTGGAGCCCCTCGGGCGAGCCGAGACAGAGCCGCGCCGCGCTCAGGGTCAGATCGGCGCGTCCGAGCATGGCCAGCAGCCGCTCGGTGTTGCCGCCCGCACCCTCCAGGCCCGCGATGCGCCAGCGACCCCGAGCGTCGCGCCACAGGCGCGTCTCCAGACCATCGAGTCGCAGCGCGGCCAGACGCCAGTCACCCGCCAACAGCGAGGCCCAGGGCGCAAGTTCCACCCCCAGCGAGTCCAGCCGGGGCGGCGCGACCGCGCCCACGCCAGAACCAGAACCAGAACCCGCCAGACTGAGCCCCTCCAGCTCCAGCCGGGGACGCAATCCGATGAGACGCAGACGCAGGCGCTCGGCATCGAGCGTCAGGCCGGTCTGTGCGGACAGCAGGCCGAGCAGGGGTTCGCGCGCCCGATCGGCCTGGAGCAGCGCCAGGCGCAGCGCACCGAGCATCAGGGCCAACAGCGCCAGCAGCACCAGCAGCAGGGTGCGCAGGGTGGCAAGGCGCTGATCAAACAGGCTCATGGGGCACTCCTCGCGAGGCACGGACCGGAAGCGGCGCAGGCAACCGCCCTGCGCGCCTCAGATCAGCACCACGTCGTACTGTTCCTGAGTATAGAGCGCCTCGGCCTGGAGCCGGATGGGACGGCCAATGAATTCCTCCAGCTCGGCGAGATGGGCCGACTCTTCGTCGAGCAGCCGGTCGATGACCTCCTGCGAGGCCAGCACCAGCAGGGTTTCCACATCGAACTGGCGCGATTCGCGCAGAATCTCACGAAAAATCTCGTAACAGGTCGTCTCGGCGGTCTTGATCGAGCCGCGCCCGCCGCAGCAGGGGCAGGGCTCGCAGAGGATGTGTTCGAGCGATTCGCGGGTACGCTTGCGGGTCATCTCGACCAGCCCGAGCGAGGAGACCTCAGTGATGTGGGTCTTGGCATGATCGCGGGAGAGGCATTTTTCGAGCGCGCGCAGCACCTGGCGCTTGTGCTCGTCCTCGCTCATGTCGATGAAGTCGATAATGATGATGCCGCCGAGATTGCGCAGCCGAAGCTGGCGGCAGATCGCCTGGGCGGCCTCCAGATTGGTCTTGAAGATGGTCTCTTCGAGATTGCGGTGCCCGACGAAGGCGCCGGTGTTGACGTCGATGGTGGTCATGGCCTCGGTCTGGTCGATCACCAGATGACCGCCCGACTTGAGCTGCACCTTGCGCTGGAGCGCCTTGCGAATCTCCTCCTCCACGCCGTAGAGATCGAACAGCGGGCGCTCGCCCTGATAGTGCTCGATGCGCTCGCGAATCTCGGGGATGTATTTGGTGGCGAAGGGCAGCGCCTTCTCGACCATGGCGCGCGAGTCGATGCGGATGCGCTCGACCTCGGGGGTGACCAGATCGCGCAGGGCGCGCAGCGCGAGCGGCAGATCCTCGTGGATGAGCCCAATCTCGGTGGCCAGCGAGCAGCGCTCCTTGACCCCGCGCCAGAGCTTGGCGAGAAAGCCCATGTCCTTCATCAGCGCCTCTTCGCTCACGCCCTCGGCGGCGGTGCGCGCGATGAAGCCGCCATCGCCCTCGTGCGCCTCGACATAGCGCTGGAGAATGTCGCGCAGCCGGCGCCGCTCCTCCTCGTCCTCGATCTTCTGCGACACCCCGGTGCCGCCGAGCGCCGGCATGCACACCAGATAGCGCGAGGCCACCGAGATATTGGTGGTGAGACGCGCCCCCTTGGTGCCGAGCGGATCCTTCACTACCTGTACCACGATGGGGTCGCCCTCGCGCACCAGCTCGTGAATCTGGTCGCCGCGCGGTTCGCCATGCGCGCCGACAATGTCCGAGGCGTGCAGAAAGGCGGCGCGCTCCAGTCCGATATCGACGAAGGCCGCCTGCATCCCCGGCAGCACCCGGCAAATGCGCCCCTTGTAGATGTTGCCCACCAGACCGCAGCGCTCGGCGCGCTCGATGATGATCTCCTGCACCACACCGTTTTCGACCACGGCAACACGGGTCTCGGGCGGGGTGACATTGATGAGAATCTCTTCACTCACAAGGATGGTCCTTCAAGCAATCGAATTGGAAATACAGAAACCACAACCGGCGCGAAGGACGCAACGTCGAGTGCCCAATGGGGCCAGCAGGCCGTCCGCTCAGGCATCCCCGCCAAAGAGGGCAATGCCCGCCTGACCAAGCAAGCGCCCGGTTTCAAAGAGCGGCAGCCCCATGACCCCCGAATAACTGCCCCGCAGCTCGGCGACAAAGAGCGCGCCGCGCCCCTGAATGGCATAGGCGCCCGCCTTGTCGCGCGGCTCGCCGCTGTCCCAGTAGTGCGCCAGCTCGGGCTCAGCGAGCGAGCGAAAGCGCACCCGGCTTTCGCTGATCTGCATCCACTCGCCCGCCGGCGTCACCCCCGGAGCCCCCCCCTGAGCACCACCCGGAGCAACCAGGGCCACCGCCGTGAGCACCCGATGCTCGCGCCCCGAGAGAGCGCGCAGCATCGCCAGGGCATGCTCACGGTCGCGCGGCTTGCCAAAAATCCGCCCGTCGAGCACCACCGAGGTATCGGCGGCGAGCACCGGGCGGCGCTCGGACGAAGCGAGCGCGGCACGCCCGGCGCGCCCCTTCTCCAGCGCCACGCGCGCCACATAGTCCTCCGCCGCCTCGCCCGCG
>JAFGTZ010000490.1 GCA_016938795.1 Chromatiaceae bacterium
AGCCGTCAGCCGTCAGCCGTCAGCCGTCAGATTAGCTTAAGGGTTTTCGGGAGGACTGGTCGCTGAAAACAACAACGGCGCCGACAGTCAGAGACTGCCGGCGCCGTCGGGGGAATCGGATCGGATGCGAGCGCGCCGCGATAGAAACGGGGCGATCCGCCGACTCAGAACCAGGGCTTCGCGGCCATCACGAAGAGATGGGCAACCGCAGCCAGACCCACGAAGGCGGTGTAGGTCACCTTGAACTGCTCATGGAATTCCTTCGCCTGGGCTTCGGTCAGGCCGGAGAGGCTGGCGCCCGAGCTTGCGGGGGCGGCCGGAGCGGCAGCCGGAGCGGCGGGGCGGGCCTTGGCGGCGGAGGGTTTCTGTTCAGCCATGGATGGTCTCCTGAGACGAGGTTGGCGAGAGTGCCACCTCTCACTAGTGATTGTGGATGGGACAACGCCATGAACCCGAACGCGACTGAAGGAGGCATCAGCCGGTCGCGTCCGCAGACTCACGGCCAAGGAACGCGGTGCGATCCGCGCGTCATCTTAGCCTGACACCCACCTTTGTCAACAAGGATTTACAGTGGCCGCTCCGTGGAAAGCGCCGAGCAGGCGGCCACAAGCACCCCGGCATCCCCTGCCGCGCACCCCCTGAACGGGGCCTGATCGCAGGCGACCGAAGCGCTCAGGGAATGCCAATCAACTTATGGGTCTGAAGACTGAGCCGCCACTGCGGATGGGCTAGACAGTAGGCCACGGCGCGCGCCACGTTCGCCTCGAACTCGGGGCCGTCGAGCGGCTGCAGGAAGCGATGGATAAAGGCCAGCGGCTCGAACTGCTCGGGCTCGGCGCCGGGCTGGGGATAGATGAGCTTCAGCTCATCGCCCACCACCAGGTTCAGCTCGGCCCCGGCCTTGGGGCTCACTGTGATCCAGTCGAGTCCGGGCGGGGCCGGGCGGGTGCCATTGGTCTCGACCGCGATGAGAAAGCCGCGCGCGTGCAGCGCCTCGATGAGCAGGGCATCGAGCTGGAGCAGCGGCTCGCCGCCGGTGCAGACCACATAGGGCGGCGAAACCAAGGCGCTGCGCTCAGGCCAGGCGGCGGCAATGCGCTCGACCAGCTCCTCGGCGGTGCGATAAACGCCCCCGCCCGCGCCATCGGTGCCGCGAAAATCGGTGTCGCAAAAGCGGCAGATGGCGCCCGCGCGCTCCTGCTCGCGCCCCGACCAGAGATTGCACCCCGAAAAGCGGCAGAACACCGCCGCACGTCCGCTCTGCGCGCCTTCGCCCTGCAGGCTGTAGAAGATTTCCTTGATGGAATAGCTCATGTCGGCAAGGCCGCGCCAAGCGGGCTCCAGGACAGCAAGGCCCCACGATCCGGGGTGGGCAGCAGGTCGATGCGATCGAGCGCGCCAAGCCGGGGGGCGAAGGTCTCGCGCAGCCACAGCAGCAAGGCGCCCGGATCGGCGGCAGCGAGCCCGGGCAGCGCATCGAGCCGATGGTGATCGAGCTGCTCGTAGAGCGGGCGAAAACGCGCCTTGACCTCGCCATAATCCACCGTCCAGCCGAGCACCTCGTCGAGTTCGGCGGTGAGATGCAGACGCACCAGATAACTGTGACCATGCAGCCGCCGGCGACCATCCGAGGCGCGCGCGAGCGCAAGCGCCGCCTCGAAGCGCTGTTCCTTCCAAATGCGGTAATGGATGCCATCGAACTGACAGCCGGCGGTGGCGGTTTCATGCACCGTCACCCAGGAGAGCCCCGCCAGCTCCGGCGCGAGCCGCCGCCACAGCCAGGCGGCCAACATCTCGCTGGTGGGATTTTCAAGCCCCGCGATGTCGTTCAGGCAGCTCAGATGCAGCGCCTCGGCCATGGGCGCCCAGGCCGCACCAAGACGCGCATGGGCGCGCCGCTCATCCTCGGCATCCATCGCGCGCGCGTGCAGCACCACCTCGAAGCCATGTCCGTGCATGCGCCCACAGGGATGCCCAGGCGGCACGCCGGTGAGCTGGTGCGCGGCCTCGAAACGATAGCGACGCCACAGATGCACCCGCCCCTCGGCATCCAGATCGGCGCCACGCTCGGGCGTGGAACGCACCCCCACCAGGGCGATGCCGGGCGCGGCCAGACGCCCGGCGAGTTGCTCGGCGAGCTGCGCGCGCACCCAGCGCGCCAGCTCGGCGTCGTGTGGCGATTCAAGCCGGGTGTTGAGATCGGCATAGTCAAGCGGCGCCACCACGGCGCGCAACGCCTCGGCCAGATCGTCGCTCTCGGCGCCGGGAAAGCTCGCCGCACCGGGCGCGAACGCCGCGCGCGCGCGCGCCACGAACCCATGACCATGCAATCGCCCCTCGGGAAGGCCCGCCGCGAGGCCCGAAAGACGCCGCGCGGCCTCGAAGGGCGCGCTGGCAAGAGTCAAAAGGCTTTGAGTCATGAGGCCATCCCCAAACGCATCAGGAGCGGATCGACAACGCCCGCCTCGGCAAAGCCGCGCGCGCGCAACAGACAGGAGTCGCACTGACCACAGGGCCGTTCCTCGGGGCCAGGGTCGTAGCAGCTCAGGGTGAGGCCGTAATCGACCCCGAGCGCCAGTCCGCGACGGATGATGTCGCCCTTGCCCAGGTCGATCAGCGGGGCATGGATGCGCACCCGCTGACGCCCCTCGACCGCAGCGGCGGTGGCCAGATTGGCCATGCGCTCGAAGGCGGCGATATAGTTGGGGCGACAGTCGGGATAGCCGGAATAATCAAGCGCATTGACCCCAATGAAGAGATCGCCCGCCTCCAGCGTTTCGGCCCAGGCCAGCGCAAAGGACAGAAAGAGCGTGTTGCGCGCCGGCACATAGGTGACGGGAATCCCCTCGGCCATGGACTCGGGCGCGCGCCCCTTGGGCACGGGAATATCGGCGGTCAGGGCCGAGCCGCCGAAGCGGCGCAGATCAATCTCGGCGATCAGATGCTCGGCCACGCCCTGGGCCTCGGCCACCCGCCGCGCCGCCTCCAGCTCCACGGCATGACGCTGGCCATAGCGAAAAGAGAGCGCATAGGGCACAAAGCCCTCGGCCTTGGCGATGGCAAGCGTGGTGGTTGAATCCAGCCCACCGCTCAGCAACACCACCGCCTTGCTCACAGGTCACCTCCTCGCTCGGGTACGCGGATCCGGCTGGCAATCCGCGCCCGCATGGCCGACACTTGCGGGCTAAACAACATGAAACTGGATCGTTCAAGAGATGCAAACATATCGTATCCGTGTTTGGGACCTCGCCACCCGGGTGGTGCATTGGGCCTTGTTCGTGCTGGTTGTGGCGGCCTATGTCACCGGCCTCATCGGCGGTAACCTCATGCAATGGCATGCCTGGATCGGGCTGGCCATCGTTGGCCTGCTGGCCTTTCGGATCGCCTGGGGATGGCTGGGTTCCACCTATGCGCGCTTCGGGCAGTTCGTGCGCGGCCCGAACGCTGTTCTGGACTATCTGCGCGGACGCTGGCATGGCGTCGGGCACAATCCGATCGGGGCGGTCTCGGTGCTGGTGCTGCTCGGGGTGCTGAGCCTGCAATCGCTCACCGGACTCTTCGGCAACGACGATATCGCCTTCGAGGGGCCGCTCTATGTCTTGATTTCCAAGGATAGCAGCGACTGGCTCATCGGGCTGCATCGCCAGATGATCTGGCCGATCGCGGCCCTGGTGGGCCTGCATGTGGCGGCCATGGTCTTCTATGCGCTGGTGCGCAAGGATAATCTGGTCACGCCCATGTTCACCGGCGAGAAGCGCGTGAGTGATCCTAACATCGCCTCGGCCAAGGGCGGCGGCTGGCTGGCCCTGCTGGCGGCGCTGCTCATTGCCGGGGCCTTGGTCTGGGTGGCCAATGGCGGACTCATCCCGCCCCCGCCACCCGTCCCAGTGCCGGCCTGGTAGCAACGCAAAGGGCCATCCCCGGAACACCGGGGATGGCCCCATGTCGGCGCCAGGCCCGCGCGCGCTTAGTCGGCGCGGAACTTGTCGTGGCAAGACTTGCACGCCTTGCCCACGGCCCCGAAGGCGCCCCGCACCTCAGCCGCGTCGCCGCTCATGGCCACCTTGGCCAGATTGTCGGTTGCGGCGGCAAAATCACGCGCCAGGGTGCCAACCTCTTGCATGTTGCTGAAGAGTTCGGGCTTGACGCGCGTCTTGACCTCACCAATGTTCTGATCGGTGCCCGGGCCATAGAGCGCACCCATGCCCGACTTGGCAATGGCGTCGATGGCGTTGGCCGCCGCGCTCACCTGTTCGGCGTTGTACTGACCGTCGAGATTGGCCTTGATCTTACCCATGTTCCAGGCCATGAAGCTGTAGCCGGCCTGACGGTAACGGATCTGATCCTCGGGCTTGAGATCGGCGGCAACAACGGCGCTGCTGGCAAGCGCGGCGGTGAGAAGCGCGGCGCTGGTGCTGGCGAAAATGGCCTTCATGACAAATCTCCCTAACTTTAGAGTGGGTACCAGGAATTTAAAAAACGCAAACCCGCAGCGAGCTGCGGGCAGGCACTACTATGCGGCTTGCGCCCGGCGGATACAAGGGCGCGCGCAAGAACTCACCCCACCACCCGATCACGGCCCGCGCGTTTCGCCTTGTAGAGACAGCGATCAGCGGCCTCAACGAAGCCATCAATATCCGTCCCGTCGAACTCACGCACCCCGGCGCTGACGGTCACCTGCAACCCAGGCCGGTTCCACTGGATATCACGCACCGCGAGGCGAATACGCTCGGCAAGGCGCAAGGCCAGCTCGACCTGGGTCTGCGGCATGATGACGAGAAACTCCTCGCCGCCGTGACGCCCGATCACATCCACCGTGCGCGTGCACTGACGCAGGGTGGCGGCCACCCGCACCAGCACCTCATCGCCCACCCGATGCCCATGGGTGTCGTTGATGGATTTGAAGTGATCGAGATCGAGCAGAATGATGGAAAAGGGCTGGTGGTAGCGCTGATGGAGGTCGATTTCCTTGGCGAGGCGTAGAAAGAGATAGCGGCGGTTGTAGATCCCGGTGAGTCCATCGGTGTAGGAGGCCGAGCGCAGCTCTTCCTGCACGGCCTTGATCTGGCTGATATCCGAGAGCGCAATCAGCCGGCAGCGGTGCCCCGAAAAGTGCAGCGACACTGCGGAGGCGAGCGCCCAGAGCCGCTCGTCCTTGTCGCTGGGGATCAGCACCTCGCGATCGGTGAAGCTACAATCGTGCAGATGCTCCTGATTCAGCGCCTGCCAGCGCGGACTCGACCACAGGCCCTCGGAATTCCTGTCGAGTCCGAGATAGCGGCGCGCGGCCAGATTGGCCTGACTGAGATCCGAGCACCCCTCATCCTGCAACATCATGGGAATGGGCGCCGCCTCGAAGACGCTGCGCAGATTGCCCTCGCTCTCGCCCACGCGATGGATCAGACGATTGACCCCGACGCCGGTCGCGCCGATCAGCCCGAGCATGATGGCGGCGACCCAAAGCAGCCCCAGACGCAGCTTGACCACCTGCCGATGCACAAAGCTCGGGTTGGAGTAGAGCCTGGCGAGGCCCACCAACAGATGGCTGCGGGGGTCGTAGAGCAGGGCCTCGGTGACAAAGCAGTCGGAGCAGTACGGCGCCCCGCCCTCCAGGTCCAGGCTGCCCGGCGGCAGATCGATCAGATCGTAGTCGAAGGTCAGCTCGACACGCATGATGAAGGGCTCGTTCGATGAGCGCTCGCGCACCAGCAAAATGGCATCCAGGGCGGTCTGCAAGGCCAGAGGCAACTGCTCGGGTGGATACTCGGCGGTGAATACCTGCTCGATCCCCTGGGCCTCGGCCTGGGCATAGGCGTTCGAGTGACTCTCGGCGTGCGCCAGGACGGAGGGCTCGAACACCAGCAGCCAATAGGCGGCGACCAGCAGGATGAGCAGCGCCGCGAGCCCCGCGAAGAGCAGAGCTAGATGCTCGCCCAGCGACTTGTGCGCGGCGCGGGCAGCAGGTACGGACAATGCGTGCGGATCATTCATGCTGACGCGCTACCCGCAGAAAAAAGGGCTTGAAAACCAATGCGGCTCGCGCCGCCTGCGTGAGGTTCACCGCCGGCTGAATACGCTCGCCAATCGAGATGCCCGCCACCGCGCCACGCTCCACGTCGCCCGCAAAGGGCGAAAACACCATGACGCCATAGCGCTCCGACCAGTCTTTGAGATGCTCGGATTCGAGTCCCAGGCTGACCACGAAAACAGCGCTCACTGCCGCCTCCTCAAGCGCCTCCAGCTCTTCGGCCTCGGCGACCCGGGCGCTCAGCGGCAGACCGCGCACCGAGCCCAGGGCTGCGAGCGCCTCGCGCGCCTCGCGCGCCGTGTCCGGGTCGTCGCGATGCACCACCACCACCTGCCAGGCGCCCGCGCGCGTGGCGCTGGCCGGAAAGCTTTCGAGCGCCCCCAGACAGGCCGGAAAAAGCTTCAGCCCGATGCGCAGCCGTTGCGCGTCCTCCTCCCACAAGAGCGCTGCCAGGGAGACCAGCGGAATCATCAAGACTCCCAACAGCAGCGCGCGCCACAGCCGGGCTCTCATATGCTTACAGATCGAGGGCTAAGGACAGCCACCACTGCCGACCAGGCGAGGGATAGCCGTCGGGATAGGGCAGATTGACGCCGTCATAGCTGGTGAACTGATCGGGATAGCGCACCTCGGCGTCGGTAAGATTCTTCACGCCCAGAAAAAGGCTCGGCCCCCTTGCGCTGGGCTGACCCGAGAGCGTCAGGTCGAACTGGGTGCTGGCCGGCACGCGCTCGCGCGGGTCGTCCGGATCGCGCGTGCGCTCGCCCACATGGCGCATCTGCAGGGCCAGCGTCCAGTCATTGAGCGGACGCCAGAGCAGGCCCAGGTTGCCCAGCACATCGGCCCCGCCCGGCAGCGCCTCGCCGCTCCCGCGCTGCCTGGACTCAACCAGGGAGAGATTGGCGTCGAGCTTGAGCCGGGAGCCGAGACGATGCTGATACTCCAGCTCCAGCCCGCGCAGACGCACATCGGGGCCATTGCTGAAGGCCGGATCCTTGTTTTTGTCGAACAGAACGGGATCGTCCAGATCCGACTGGAACAGGATCAGACGCCCCTCCCAGCTCGGGCGCGTGAGGATGTAGCCAAGCTCCCAGGTGGCGATCTCACCCACATCAATGTCGCCCGGCGTGGAGTAGCCCACTTCATAAAAGGTGGGCGGGCGAAAACCCTGTGCATACTGGAACTTCAGCACCTGATGCGCATCAAGCCGCCAGACTGCGGCAAGGCGGGGACTGAGTTGGACGCCGAAATCGCTGTAATTGTCATAGCGCAGACTGGCCGTGAGCGTCAGGGCCTCGAGCGGGCGGTATTGGTCCTGTACCACAGCGCTGAAAATTTGACGATCAAGGCGCGGATCGATCCAGGTTGGCGGCAGCTCGTAGGGGAATCCGCTCCAGCTCCAGCGCGCCGTGTCCATCACGATACGGCTGGCCTCCAGACCAAGAAAGACGGCGTGGGCCTCATGGGGACGCCAGTGCAGATCCAGGGCGCCTAGGGTGCGCTGCTCGCGATAGTCGCGATCCATGAACACATCCGCGTCGCCCAGATAGCCGGCGGGGAAGACATAGAGCCGTTGACGATCATGCTGGTGCTCGTGCGCCTCCAGACGCAAACGCCCCCAGAGGTGCTCCGACCAGCGCAGTTCGCGCCCAAGTTCAATGACGCGCTCGCGCTGGCGCGTGGCCAGGCGACCGTCATCGGGCGGCAGAAAATGATTGATGCCGAAATAGTCGCCGCCGGCGTCATCGAGCAGCTTGAGTGAACCAAACCACTCCCCCCAGCGCAGATCGACAAAGAGGCTGCGCTGACGGGCCGCGCTGTTGGCCGGACCAGGCGCCAGCGAGAGCGCCTCATCGCCTGTGGCAAAGAGCGCATCGCGCTCGACCCAGACCCCCTCCCCATCGCGCTCCAGCCCTGCCGCGTTGAGCGACAGCTCCAGATCGCGCGCCGCATCGCGCCACTGCCAGATCAGCCCAGCGCCGGCCTCGCCCTCCTCGCCGGCGCGCACAAAGACCTGTGGCGACGCGCGGCGTGTGACGACATTGATGACCCCGGCATAGGCGAACTCGCCATGCAGCGAGGAGCCAGGACCGCGAATCACCTCGATGCGCTCGATCTGCTCGATGGGCAGATTGAGCACAGGGTTGGCGGTCGCGAGCATGGCGGAGTTCATGGTCACGCCATCGAGCAGCACCTTGATGTTGCCCGCAGCATAACCGTAGCCCACCCCACGACTCAGGACCTGGCGCTCGCCCGTCATCTCCAGGGCCAGACTGATGCCTGGCACCAGGCCCAGCGCCTGCCAGAGGGTGCGCGCCCCGCGCGC
>JAFGTZ010000491.1 GCA_016938795.1 Chromatiaceae bacterium
GCAGCGCGAAGCGGGCGTTCCGGCGCCGACCATGAACAGCATCGTTGCGGCGCTGCGGTTCTTCTTCACGCATACGCTTGATCGGCCCGAGCTCGCCCGCAAGCTGGTCCGCACCGCACATGCCCGCAAGATCCCGGTGGTGCTGACGCAGAGCGAAGTGAAGCGTCTGCTCGATGCAACTACCTGTCTCAAGCATCAGGCCGCGCTGTCGGTGGCCTATGGTGCGGGGCTGCGCGTGGGCGAGGTCTCGGCACTCAAGGTGCGGGATATCGACAGCAAGCGCATGCTGCTGCGGATCGAGCGCGGCAAGGGTGGACGCTATCGCAACGCCATGCTGCCCGAAGGTCTGCTCGTGCTGCTGCGCGACTGGTGGCGCGCCGGGTGGCAACAGGGTGTGTTGCATGCCGATGGCTGGCTCTTTCCGGGTCAGAGCGCGACACTGCCGATCAGCACCCGCCAGCTTCACCGGGTCGTGGTCCAGGCCGCCGAGGCCGCTGACATCGCCAAGCGCGTGGGACCGCACACCCTGCGGCACAGCTTCGCGACGCATCTGCTCGAGGACGGTGTCGATATCCGCGTCATCCAGGCGCTGCTCGGCCATGCCAAGCTCAACACCACCGCCTTCTATACGCAGGTGGCGACCAAGACGATGCGCGCGGTGGTCAGCCCGCTCGACCGTCTCGCGCTGGCTGGACCGGACAAGGAGGCACCGAGCGGCTGAGCGGTGCGGACCTCGCTCGAGGTCGCCGATGTCTTCCGTGCTGCGGGACCAGCCTATCGGACCTCCCATTCCGGGCACCTGAGCCTGCAGCAGCTCAAGATCATGTCGGCGATCGAGCACTGCCGCACGTCAGCGCTGGGCGGGCATGTCGAGGCCTGCACCGACTGCGGCCACTGGCGGATCGCCTATAACTCCTGCCGCAACCGGCATTGCCCCAAGTGCCAGGGCGCCGCCGCACGCAACTGGCTCGCCGCGCGCGAAGCCGACCTGCTGCCGGTCGGTTACTTCCACGTCGTGTTCACGCTGCCTGCCGAGATCGCCGCGATCGCGTTCCACAACAAGGCGCTGGTCTACGACCTGCTGTTTAGGATCGCCTCGGAGACGATGCTGACGATCGCCGCCGACCCAAAGCACTTGGGCGCTCGCATCGGCATCACCGCCGTGCTCCACACCTGGGGTTCGGCAATGACCCACCATCCGCACATCCACATGATCGTGCCCGGTGGGGGCATCGCGCCAGGCGGTGAACGCTGGATCAGCGCGCGCCCGGCGTTCCTGTTGCCGGTGCGCGTGCTCGGTGCGCTGTTCCGTCGCCTGTTCGTGACCCGGCTTCTGGCGCTCCAGGATGCCGGACGCCTCGCCTTCTTCGGCCAGCTGGCACCTCTTGCCGACCGGCGCGCTTTCCTGCGCTACCTGTCACCGGTCAGGAAGAAGCGCTGGGTGGTCTATGCCAAGCCGCC
>JAFGTZ010000492.1 GCA_016938795.1 Chromatiaceae bacterium
CCGCGCGGCTCGCATAGTACCGCTGTTTCATGGCATACATGGCCTCATCGGCTGTGCGGAAGAGGTCGGCGGGCGGGGCGGTCTCGGTTGAGGCCGCACCGAGGCTGATACTGACCACAAGCTCCAGGTCCGGCCTTGGGCAGAAGGGTTTTGCAGACTCCTCCTCGAGCACCTGCTGAATATAGCGCTCGGCCGTGGCCTGATCGGCGCCGGGGAGCAGCATACCGAACTCGTCGCCCCCGAGTCGGCCGATGTGATCATCGGCGCCGAGGTGCTGCTTCAGACGGCGCGCCACCTCCTGAATCAGTGCGTCTCCAATGGCGTGGCCGTAGGTGTCGTTCACCGGCTTGAGTCCATTGGCATCGGCCAGCACCACGGCGAAGGGCGCGCCCTCGCGTTCCCAGCGGCTTGCGAGCGTGTTGAACTGGCGTTCGATGAAGATGCGGTTGTAGGCGCCGGTGAGTTCGTCGCTCACCGCCATGAGCGCGAGATGGCGGGCGAGGCTGCGCTCGCGCAGATAGTTGTTGAGCGAGTTGTGAAAGAGCGAAAAGATGAACTCGGCGTTGTCCACCCGGGGCTCCAGGACCATGAGCAGTCCGATCTGGGCCTGATCCTTGGCGCTGATTGGCGCCTGACGGAGGGAGCCGATTGCGCGCGGCAGCAGGCTCTCCGGCAGCAGCTGCACCTGCGCGGGGTCTTGGCGGCGCAGACGCAGAAACTCCGCTGCCAGTCTGTCGAGCACCCGCTCATCGAGGCCCTGGTGTTGCTTCAGCCAGAGTCCGCGCCGCTGTTCGTCTTCAACCAGCAACACGGCCCCCAGCGCCTGGCATTCGGTCATGAGGGTGTGGAGCCCATACTGGGTGACATCTGCGGGCTTGAGTCCGACGCGCATCTTGTTGAGCGTGGCCAGGAGGCGCGCGAGGGTGACGGCGCGCTCCTTGGCCTTGGCGCGCTGCGCCTTGATCGAGCGCAGCATTTCAACCTTGCCGGTATGATCCTCGAAGGTGAGGATGGCGCCCTGTCCGCCATAAACGGGCACGAAGGTTTCGCTGACATAGGCGCCATTGTCGGAATGGCTCAGACTGCGCTCCCAGGCCGTGCTGAAGCCGAGGCTGGCCGGGCAGTTCGGGCAGGGATCCCGGCGTCCCCGGTAGGCAAAGCAGGTGTCGGCATCGGGCGCCTTGTCGAGCGCGCGACTGGTGCGTTTGAGGATGCGGTAGCCATCGTCGATGACCAGCGCCTCGCTTGGGAAGTCATCCCAGAGCCGCGAGTGCGACTTGACATCCTCCGCAAGCCCTTGGCGCAGGTGGGCGGCGGCCGAGGCGATGGCGTTGAGGGTTGGTTCGGGCGGGGCTGGGGCTGGCTCCACCGGCTGTGCCGTCTTCAGTGCGGGGGCCGCGCTTGCCGCGAGCGCCGGATTGGGCCAGCAGGTCGCCATCAGATATTCGTCCTCGAAGTGGCTGACGGTGATGTGCAGATAGCTGACCGCCTCGTCCGAGCGGGGATAGAGGATCTCTGCCTCCAGCCGCTCGCGGGGATCTTCCAGGATGCGCTCCAGCCCGGTCGGGTCATGCTCCATCCAGGACCAGAAGGCCGGATGCAGTTGTGTGGCATTGCGTTCAAGGCCCAATAAGCGCTCCGCTGTCCTGTTGCAGAAGCGCACCCGGGTGTCGGGTTCGAAAATAAGGATGGCGGATTGAACCTTGTTCAAAATCGCCCTAGGCTGATCGGCTAACATAGAGTCTCCCGCGGCGCGACACGGATTCAACAGGCATTCAGGCAAGCTGGATCCAGACTAACGGAGCCTAGTCTAGAACAATGGCGCTAAGGCGCGATGACGACAGTCATGCTGGCGTTTGCGCTGGACACCTTTTCCAAGGCGACAATTGATATACCAATCGCAAATCAATTTTTTGGTTTTCCTTAACCGCCCCGGGCTGGGTGATGGCCCCGGGGGACGGACGTGAATCCCTCCCTGGAGGCTTGACAGCGGCATCTCTGCCGCTAACACCCCCGTCCATCCCCCAGCCCTCACCGATAAATCCATCTGTAATTGGTCTATCCATGCCCCATCATCTTCTTGAAGTCGAGGGTCTGACAACCGAGCTTGCCGGCGCGCGGGTGGTTGACGATCTGAGCCTTGCGCTGCGCGCCGGCGAGACCCTGGCCCTGCTCGGCGAGTCGGGCTGTGGCAAGTCGATGACGGCGCTCTCGCTGATGCGTCTGCTGCCGCCCTCGGGGCGCATTTGCGCGGGTTCGGTGCGCTTGGCCGGGGTCGATCTACTGCAACTGACCGAGGCCGAGATGCGCGCGGTGCGCGGCGGGCGTCTGGCGATGATCTTTCAGGAGCCCCAGACCTCGCTCAATGCGGTGCTCGATGTCGCAACCCAGATCGGCGAGGCGCTGCGGCTGCACCAATCGGGCGAGGTGTCGCGCGCGCGCGTAGCGGAGCTGCTGCGCGCGGTGGGCATTCCCGATCCGCGCCGGCGCCTGGGCGAGTTTCCGCATCAGCTCTCCGGGGGCATGAAGCAGCGCGTCATGATTGCCATGGCACTGGCGGGTGATCCCGAGGTGCTGATCGCCGATGAGCCGACTACGGCGCTCGATGTGACCATTCAGGCCCAGGTGCTGGAGTTGCTCGGCGACATTCAGCGCGCGCGCGGGCTCGCGGTGCTGCTCATCACCCATGATCTGGGCGTGGTGGCCGAGCGCGCCGAGCGCCTGGCGGTCATGTACGCAGGGCAGATCGTGGAGCGGGCGGGGGTGGCCGATTTTTTTGCCGGGCCGGCTCATCCCTATGGGCGCCTCTTGCTCGACAGCCTGCCCGATACCACCAAGCGCCTCGGTGCGCTCGCGGTGATCCCGGGGCGTGTGCCGCCGCTTGGCGAGGATTGGCAGGGCTGCCGCTTCGCACCACGCTGTCCGGTAGCCCTGGCGCGCTGCCACACTGAGCCGCCTCGGTGGCAGGCGCTCGATGCCGAGCGCGGGGTGCGCTGTCATCTCTGGGAGAGCGGCGTGGCGCCGGTCTGGATACCGCCGGGGCAAAGCGCCCTCGCTGTTGCGGACAAGCGGGAGGCGGCGCCATCCGAGGTAGAGCCGCTGCTGCGGCTGCGCGATCTAAAGGTGCATTTTCCGATTCGGGGCGGCCTCCTGCGGCGTGAACTGGGGCGGGTGCGCGCGGTCGATGGCCTCACGCTCGATCTAGAGGCCGGGCGCACTCTGGCGTTGGTGGGCGAGTCGGGCTGCGGCAAGACCACGGCGGGCAAGGCGCTGCTGCGTCTGATCGAGGCCAGCGGCGGCTCCATCCGCTATCGCGGGCGGGAGCTGCTGGAGCTTGGCGGGCGGCAGCTGCGGCCCCTGCGGCGCGAGCTGCAGATCATCTTTCAGGATCCCTATGCGGCCATGAATCCGCGCATGCTCGTCGGCGACATCATCGGCGAGGGACTGCGCGCGCTGGGGCTGGAGCGCAGCCGCGCGGGTCGGCTGGCGCGCGCGCGCGCGCTGCTCGAACTGGTGGGCATGGATCCGGCGGCGGTCGATCGCTATCCGCACGAATTCTCGGGCGGTCAGCGCCAGCGCATCTCCATCGCGCGCGCCCTGGCGGTCGAGCCGCGTCTGCTGGTGTGCGATGAGCCAACCAGTGCGCTCGATGTCTCGGTGCAGGCGCAGATTCTCAATCTGCTGAAGGAGTTGCAGGGGCGTCTGGGGCTGGCCTACCTTTTCATCACCCATGATCTCTCGGTGGTGTCCTATCTGGCGCACGAGGTGGCGGTCATGTATCTGGGGCGGGTGGTGGAGCGGGGCCGGGTTGAGGAGGTGTTGCAACAGCCGCTGCATCCCTACACCCAGGCCCTGCTCTCGGCCGTGCCGCGTCTGGAGCCGGGCGCGCGCTCCGCGCCGCTGCGTCTGGAGGGCGATCCGCCCTCGCCGAGCGCCCCCCCGAGCGGCTGCGCCTTTCATCCGCGCTGCCCGCGCGCCACGCCCGAGTGCGCGCGAGAAGCACCGCCCTGGAGCGATCCGAGCGCGACCCATGGGGTGGCTTGCCATCATCCCCGCATCGCACCGCGCGGGGCCTGAGCCGAAGCAGGCGCACAGGGCGCGCCTGCCTTGTCATGAGACACTTGATGTGCCGATAGGCTTGCGTAAGTTCGCGTCTGGGCTTATGGTTTCGACCTAGGTAGGAGGGCAACGGTCGAGCAGGATGACTGACAAAAAACGCATTTTGTGCATAGATCCAGAGGCAGCGAAGCTGCGCATTCCATCACTCATGAAAATGCGCTCTCTCGACGTCGAGGCGCTTGCATTGTCGTCTTCCGAGTCACTGCCCGAGGCGCTTGGAGATCCTGGATATTGGGATCTGGTGCTCTGCGAAGCAGGCATCTTTTTCGATTGGGGGTTCGATGAGCAGCTTCGGGAGATCGCATCCGAACTCGATGCCTCCCTGGTGCTGATGAAGCCGCGCGGTAGCCAGCTCTCGCCCGCCGAGGGATTTCGCTGGGGCGCTGCCGACGTGGTGCAGCGCGGCGATACCGACCATCTGCTCATGGTGTGCGAGCGCGAGCTGCAAAACTGCTTCTTGCGCAAGCGGCTGCGTCGTCTCAATGGGAGCCCACGATCCATGCCAGGTGCTGTCGGGCGTTCCATGTCCTCTCGCTCCGTCGAGCAGACCCTGCCCGTGCAGGATCTCGTCGATGCCGATAGCGTGATGCTTGCGCCCGACCAGCCTTCGGAGTTGATCATTCACCAGGATGAGGAGGTTCCCGAGCGTTCCGCCTTGCCCGCGCATCTGCGAATTAAGTCTCTGATTGACGCAGGCGGCCTCACCCTGGAGTTCCAGCCGATCGTTTCACTCAAGGCCAGCGGTGACTCGCGCAGTCTCTTCGAGACCTTGGTGCGACTCCGGGATGAGTCGGGCAATCTCATGATGCCTGGAGAATTTTTGCCGATCGTCGCCGAGGCCGGCTGGATGGGCAAGATCGATCTCTGGATCTATCGTCGTGCGCTGAGCATTCTTTCCCAGATACGCCGCAAGTCGCGCTCGCGACAGAACACCGTGCTCTTCGTGAACCTGGCCACCGAGACCCTGCGCTCACCGCAGCTAGTGAAGGCGCTGTGCGGGTTTACGGCGGCGGCGAAGATCAATCCCGGTTCAATCGTCATTGAATTGCACAAGAGCGCCTTGCTGGAGGCTCCCGAGTCGGTTGAAACCCTCTCGCGCATGCTGCATCAGGGTGAGCATGGCATTTTGCTTGAGGATCCGGGCGTGAAGGACTGCTCCTTTCTGGAAGGAATCAAAAATCTGGTGAGCTATGTGAAACTGCAGCGCACCATCACCCAGGGCCTGGCGGATGGATCGATCCCGCAAGAAGATGTGGTGCGGCTGGTCTCCTGCGCCCACCAGCATCGTATCCAGGTCATCGCGCTGTCTGTGGATACGGCGGGTTTGCTGCCGATGATGTTCACGGCCGGGGTAGACGCCATTCAGGGGCACTTTGTCAGCATGCCCTATCAGGATCTGCATCATCCGAACATGCACCGGGTGGAATCGGGCGAGAGTTCCGCCTTCGGCCTGTCCTAGGTGAAAGGAGAGACTGGTTTACACCAGGGTGGCGTGGCCCCATAATCAGCCGCCTAGTATGGTTTTCTCGTCTGAGGGAAAGCTTGTTGGGGACAAGGCTAGAGGTGAATGCCCTCGCCGGTCCCGGAAACGTTGAACAGTTAGGAACGCGCAGCCACTCGCGTTGATCTCGGATCGATGCCTGAGGTGTCGCGGCCCGGCACGGATCGCCTTGGCGTGTCGTCGAGACGGCCACCGGCCGCCCCAGTCGGGCCGAGAGATCGCGTCAGCCGTACGCCGATCAACTGCACGCGTTTGTGATTGTGTTCTTGCCCAGCCGGGTCGAGAACGGGGTCAGTCCCCATCGGGTGACTGATCCATGGTGTTGCCAACCGTGCGGGTTGGTGCTTTATTATGGTGTGACGAGGTTGATATGTCAGGCGAATTGGTGTCCGGTACGGTCAAGTGGTTTAACGACGAAAAGGGCTATGGGTTCATCGCGCGCGAAGGCGGCAAGGATGTCTTTGTGCATCATAGCGCCATCAACGGATCCGGCCGGAAGACCCTCATCGAGGGCCAGCAGGTGACCATGGAGGTGACTCAGGGCCCTAAGGGGCCGCAGGCCGGGAATGTAACCCCGAGCTGAACCTCAAGCTGATCGGGGCCTCAGGCCTCGCTTAGTTTCCCCGAGGGGCGAACATCCGTTCGCCCCTCGTCTTTTGCGTCACAGCGGCAGGTCGCGCCGGCCTAGCCGAGCCGCTTGCGCAGGTGCAGAACTCCCCAGCTCAGATAGCCCGCGCGGGCGGCCTCGATCCAGTGTCCGAGCCCCGCCTGCATGCGCTCCAGGTAGTCACCGGATACCTTCTCGCCAAGCGCATCGCGCAGACGCTCCAGTTCATCACGCACCCGGCTGTAATGGGTTTCCAGATGCTCGGTCATGGGCAGCATTTCCACCTCATCAAGCCCTTCGCGCGCCGCTATCTGCCGATAGAAGGCAAAGGAGGCCAGGCTGTCGAGATGAATCCGATCAAGCACTGGCTGTAAAACAGCTGCCGGGCAGTCATCGGCCTGCATGGGGTCGGTAAAGATGAGGCGGCCACCGGGGCGCAAGACGCGGGCCGCCTCGGCGATGACACGCCCGCGTTCGCCACTGTGCAGAATGGCGTCCTGCGACCACACCAGATCGAAATGCGCCTCGGGGAAGGGAATCGCCTCGAAGCTTCCGTCCACCACCTCGATGCGCGCATCCAGCCCTCGCTCGCGGTTCATGGCGCGGTTGCGCGCATTTTCCTTCTCGCTCAGATTCAGACAGCTGACCTGACAGCCATGTGTGCCAGCCAGATATCGTGCCGCGCCGCCATAGCCCGAGCCGATGTCGAGCACCCGTGTCTCTGGCCCCAATGGCGCAACAGCGTGCGCCATGCGCTCCACGGTGCGACGGCTCGCGGTGGCGATGTCTTCGGTGGGGTCTTCATAAATGCCGACGTGGATATCCTCGCCGCCCCAGACATGGAAATAAAAGTGATCGGCGTCATCGCTGTTGTAATAGGTGCGCGCGGTCTCGACGAGAGGGGAATAGGAGAGGCTCATGGGTTCAGGCCTCCCCCTGCAGGTAGCGTTTTTCAGCGACATGAATGAAAAAATCGGGTTCCTTGTCGCGATAGGTTTCCTGAAAATCGCCATAGGTGGTGACACGCTGAAAACCGACCTCGCGCAGCAAGCGGCGCACGTAGTCCTTGCGCAGCGGAAACATGTTGAGGTGGAAGACATGATCACCGGGAAACTCGTAGCGGAAGCGTGCGAGCGAGTCATCGATATGTTCGGGCGTGGCGCGCACGTTATCGCCGCAGTAGTAATAATTGTGCGAGGGCTCGATCTGGTGATCGAGCAGGGCGTCATAGTTGCGCTGATCGAGGATGAGGATGCCATCGTGGCGCAGGGTGGCGTAGAACTCAGCGAGCGCCTTGCGCCGGTCGTTCTCGTCGTGCAGATGGGTAAAGGAGTTGCCCAGACAGATGACCGCGTCGTAATAATCATGCACATCTTGGTTTAGCCAGCGCCAGTCGGCCTGCACCGTGCGTAGTAAGCGTCCCTGATTGCGGGCGTTTTCAAAGGCCTTGGCCAGCATGTTGGGATTGCCATCGGC
>JAFGTZ010000493.1 GCA_016938795.1 Chromatiaceae bacterium
CACGCGCGAGCTGGCGGATAAGAACCTCCAGCTCGAAGCCCTTTCCACCACCGACTGGCTGACCAAGATCAGCAACCGCATCAAGCTTGAAAGCGACTTCAGCGCCCAGCTTGACCGCGCCCGACATTTCGGAACCTCCTTCGCGGTCTTGCTCTGCGACGTGGATTATTTCAAGCGCATCAATGACACCTTCGGTCATCAGGCCGGCGATCAGGTGCTGGTTGAACTGGCTGGACTGCTGAAAAGCACCATGCGCCAGAGCGACCAGGTGGGGCGCTGGGGCGGCGAGGAGTTCATGCTGATCCTGCCCGAAACCTCGCTTGACGCGGCCCTGACGCTCGCCGAGCGTCTGCGTCTCCTGGTCTCCCAGCACAGCTTTCCCGGGGGCGCGGCCTCAGTGACCATCAGTGTGGGGGTGAGCGCTTACCGAGCCGATGATACTCAGGAGAGTCTGACCGAACGCGCTGATCAAGCGCTCTACCGCGCCAAGTCGGAAGGGCGCAACCGGGTCTGCGACTGAGGAGGCGAACATCTGGCGCACGAAGCTGGCGAGTCGCAAGGCTTTCGGGGATGATGGTGCTTTATACCTCGGGAGAGCCTGACCTTGACTGCCTGCCGTCCTGCCATTCAGCCCGGCGTTCGAGCCTTCCTGAAGCTCCAGCCTCTGTTACTTGTTCTGGCACTGACGGGATGCGGCAGCCCCCATGCATTGATCGAGGTCTCGCGCACCCGCGCCGAGGTTGCCGCCGAGTTGAACCGGCCAGGCGCCCCCCTGCCACCCCCACTTGCGCATCGACCTTACAGTACCGAGTCCGAGGTCTTGCGCGCGGAGGTTGCGGAGGTTTGCGCGGGCTGGGATCCGGGCGAGCTGCCTGCCCTGGTATCCGATCTCTATCTCTCCGGTGTCGATGCGGGCGATGCCACAGAGGCCTTGCTGCGCGCCCATTGCGCTCCGCTCGATGCCATCGTCGTCGAGATGATCGCGCAAGGGCAGGACGAGGCGATCAACGCCGTGCTTGAGCGCGCCCTTGTGCTAGGTGGCTCGGGTTCCGTGGCACTCATCGAGGAGGCCGCCATGGTCGGCCTTGATCGGCGCGCCCGCCTGCTTGAGCAGGGCGGTGTGGGGGCCTTACGCGAGAGCCTGGTCTATGGCCTGCGTTATTTTCCCTCGGGCGGGGATCTTGGTCTGACTCAGGCGGCGCTTGCCATGAACGCCCTCTTCGAGGAGGTTTTGCCGGGTTACGCGCTCTACACCTTCGTGTTGCCGGGACGCGCCACCTCCGACGCCCCCAACGCGGCGCACGCCGCGCGACAGGTGGAGCTGTTACGACTGATCGAAACCTATGCGGCGGCGGGAGGCAGTGAATCGCAGGCTGAATCACATGTGTTCTTGGTGCCCGTCTATGCCAACTATGGCGATTTAGCGCTGGCCGATCAGCTCGCGCCCGAGCTGGCCGAGCTGATGCGGGTACGTCTTGCGCGACGACTGCGCACCAGCGGCCACGCAGACTTGGCCAAACGTCTGGAGACGCACAGCGGCCCCTTCCTCGTCACCACACTGGAGCCGCATCTTTTACCCAAGGACGCACAGACCCCACGTCTCCTGCTTGATCTGTCCGCGCTGGGTATCGAGTCACTCTATTCCCTTATTGATGCCTATGATCGTTCCGTTCCCGGCGCCCTGGCCGGGCAGCCGGAGAGTCTCGCGCTGCTTGGCGAGCGGCTGCGCGAGCGCATCAACCTGGATGCGACGCAAGAACACTGGTTTTTCTGGATCGGACGCCCACCGGCCCGCTCGGCGCCGCGCCCCCCGGCCTGATCCCTTTCCACATGGAGTTCGACCCCAATGCAACTCATCCCGCATGGGCTTGGCAGCCTCATCCGTTTTCTCATTGGCATTGTGCTCTTGCAAGCCGTGACCCTGTTGCTCGGCTACACCGCCATGCACACCGACATCCGTCTCACCTGGCCGCTCTTTGTGCTGCTCGGCCTCTCTATCGGCGTGCTGGTCGCCTTCTGGTTCAACAGTATCGTGGCCGCCGACCGACATCGCACCCTCTCGCGCGCGAGCGAACGCTTCTCGCGCGAGCGTGAGAAAATCCGCGTCAAGGCCGAACAGTTGCGTTCCAAGGCCAAGCGCAGCTCCATGGGCGCAAGCGCCAAGACTGGCGTGGTGGTGGGTGGCGCGCTTGGTGTGGGCGTCGCCATGATGTTCGCTCAATTCATGACGCTCGGCTTGCTTACCCTAAGCGCCGCCGGCGGTGTGGCACTTGGCTATAGCGTGCGAGCACGTCAGGAAAAGGGCATCATGAATAAACGCCTGGAGGCCGACGCGCGCGCGATGGAGGTCATCGCGCTCGACGACACGCAGAAAACCAGCCTCCTGCCCCAGCGCAAGCCCAAGCGCAA
>JAFGTZ010000494.1 GCA_016938795.1 Chromatiaceae bacterium
GCGACCGCGATGCGCGGGCAAGACCGGGCCCTCATCCAGCGGCTGCACCATCAGATAGTATTTGAACAGGCGAACCCGCCCCCGGCTTGCGCGGCGCAGCCCCTCGGCCAGCAGATAGAGCAGGCCATCGCGCCAGCCAAGACGGCGCAGACTGTCACGCAGATGTGTGACGTTCAGATCCATGGCGCCCCGGCGCCTCCTTGGCATGGGCGCGACGCGCGCGCACCAGCACGGCATGCGACAGCAGCGCGCCCAGCCCTGGCAGCCGACGCAGCAGGGCGCGGGCCAGCGGACGTTCGAGCCACGGCTGCCAGCGCTGCCAGCGCGCGGGCAGGATGGGTACCCAGTCGAGACGCACCTCCAGCGCGCCGCGCTGGCGCAGCAGGTCGAGCAGCCGACCGGGGCGATCGTGACGCAACCCCGGAGCGCGTCGGCCAAGCCGCAACCAGAGCAGGCGCGCAAGGGTTGGCAGGCACCAGAGATTGAGCGCGTCGATCCAAAGCTCGCCGCCCGGCCTGAGCACCCGCAATGCCTCTTCAATGACCGGCTCGGGGTCGCTCAGCGCTTGCAGCACCCCGAAACAGAGCACCCCGTCGAGACAGGCATCGGCAAGCGGGAGTGCGCGCGCATCCGCCACCAGCCAGCCGATGCCTTCGCCAGAGCGGGCCCGCGCCTTGCGCACCGAAGGCAGCGAATAGTCGAGCCCCAGGGTGTCGATGCCCTGCTCATGCAGCAGACGGCTGTAGCTCCCCGCGCCGCAGCCGATGTCGAGCCAGCGCGCGCCGGGTCGATCACCCGGCCAGAGCGCGCGGAAGTTGCGCAGACGCGCCGCAAGCCCCGAGGGCGACCAGCCAGCGATGGCGGCATCGGCCTCGAAGAGACGCCCGCGCTCCATGAAGCGCTGACGCCAGCGGCGTTCAAAGTCGCTGCCCTCGCTCATGGCAGGCCCTCGGCATCCGCCAGCCCCAGCAGCCAGTCGCCCGTCCAGCGCGCCACCTGATCGCGCCAATCGCGCCGCGCGAAGCTGTGATTGGCCTCGGGCAGCTCGTGCAGGGTCAGGCGCGGATCGTCCAGCAGCCCCTGCCAGGCGGGATGGCTGCGCGCCGTGTCGCGAAACTCGGCGGCGGTCAGGTCAGCGCCGCTGAGGATGAGCAGGCGCGCCCCATCGAAACGCCGCCAGCCCTCGGCAAGCCGCTCCGGCAGGGGTCGATGGGGTGCGAGTGGTCCATCCGGCGGCCTGTTCTCGCCAGCACGCGCCGAGACGCCGAGCCCTCGGATCAGCACCTCGACCAGACCGCGCAGCGCCGCACCGGGGCGCGTCTCGCCGCGCAGCAGCGCGCCCCACAGATGGGCGCTGAACAGCCGGTGCAGGTAGTAATGGCGCAGATGGGCGCGCGCCAGGCCCTGTTCGGTGCGCACCCAGGGATTGAGCAGCACCAGGCCAGAGACCTCGGGATGCCGCCAGGCATTGAGCAAAATGGCCGACGCC
>JAFGTZ010000495.1 GCA_016938795.1 Chromatiaceae bacterium
CGTTCGGCCTCGGCGCGGGCGGCGGCCTCGGCGGCGCGACGCTCAGCCTCAGCGCGGGCGGCGGCCTCGGCGGCGCGACGCTCGGCCTCGGCGCGGGCGGTGGCCTCAGCGGCGCGACGTTCGGCCTCGGCGCGAGCGGCGGCCTCGGCGGCGCGACGTTCGGCCTCGGCGCGGGCAGCCGCCTTGCGTTCCGCGTCCGCCCGCGCCCGCGCGGCTTCTTCGGTCGCACGACGCGCGGCATCCGCTTGGGCCAGGGATTCAAGCATCGCTTCGCTGACAATGCTGGCCTGAACCATCCCGGGGCTGGGCGCCGAATCAAGCGACACCCGATCAAAGCGCAACCCCACAAACAAGAGCGCGCCAAATACCAGGTGCAGGAACACGGCCCCGTAAAAAGCCCCCGGATTATTGCGCAAAATCTGCCACATGCGATCAGCGCTCGTCGGACTCCAGAGGCGCGGTCATGAGCCCCACCTGGGGCGCCCCCGCCGCCTGGGCCACGACCATGGCCCGGACCACGGATCCATAGTCCACAGCACGATCACCGCGCACCAGCACCGGGGTCTCCGGGCGATGGCTGAGCACGGCCCGAATGCGCTCTTGCAGGGTTGCTTCATCGACCGGCAGATGCTTGTCACTGCCGGCGTCCACATAGAAGTCACCGAACGCATCGACTGTAATCACGATCGACTCGCTCGACTGGGCGCTGATGGCTCCTGCCTGTTCCTCCGGCAGTTCGACCTTAACGCCCAGCGTGATAAGCGGCGCGGTCACCATGAAGATGACCAGCAGCACCAGCATCACATCGATGTAAGGCACCACATTGATTTCGGCGACCAGACGGCGACCTTGACGGCCACGGGTACGCTTGAGCATGAGCGACTCTTTCCTCCAGACCTCAGCTCCGGCCCTGACGTTGAAGCAGCGTTGAGAATTCCTCCATGAACTCCTCGTAGCGGCTGCCGAGACGCTCGACCTGAGTGGTATAACGGTTATAGGCAACCACCGCTGGAATGGCGGCGAAGAGACCAATGGCGGTCGCGATGAGCGCCTCGGAGATGCCCGGCGCGACCAGCGCCAAGGTGGCCTGCTCCACGTTGCCAAGCGCATGGAAGGCCTGCATGATGCCCCAGACGGTGCCGAGCAGGCCAACATAGGGACTGGTTGAGCCGACCGTGGCGAGAAAGGCCAGATGCGTCTCCAGACGGTCCATCTCGCGGCTCATGGCGACCCGCATGGAGCGCTCGGCCCCTTGCAGCACCGCCATGGTGTCATCCTCGATCTTGCGCAGGCGCACATACTCCTTGAAGCCGGCGCGAAAAATGGCGGCAAGGCCCTGCTGGCCACGCGCGCTCTCGCCAAGCTCGCGATAGAGCACGCTCAGGTCGCCCCCCGACCAGAAGCGTTCCTCAAAGGACTCGGCGGCCTTGCGAGCGCGCGCGAGCACCCGCGAGCGATCAAGGATGAGCGTCCAGGACAGCACCGAGGCCAGCACCAGGGTCAGCAGCACCAGCTGCACCACCAGACTGGCATCGAGAATCAGGCTAACAAGCGAGAGATCGGCGTTCATGGCGCGACGGACTCCAGCGGCCGAACCGGATGCGCGGCGGCCTCGATGCAGGATCTCAAGATAGCGGGAAGACGATGGGGGCGCAGCCCATGGGCGTCGATGCAGGCAATGCGCACCTGACCCTCGCAACAGAGGCTGGCATCCGCCGCGCGCTCGACGCGCTGCGCGAACTCCAGGCTAGCGCCGCCAACGGCGGTTATCCAGGTGCGCACCCGCAGCTCTTCGTTGAAACGCGCCGGGGACAGATAGTCGAGCCTGACCTGGCGCACGGCAAAGACAATCCCCTCGCGCTCGCGCAGCGCATCCTGCTCAAACCCGAGTGCGCGCAGCCATTCGGTGCGCGCGCGCTCCATGAACCTGAGATAATTCGCGTAGAAGACCACCCCGGCGGCATCGGTGTCTTCGTAATAGACCCGGATAGGCCAGACAAAGCTGGCCGACGCGGATCCAGACTGATCATAATCGCTCGACATGGCTCGGCAAGGGCTCCGTGCGTACGGCGGACAATCCAAAGATCGAGAGTCTAACGAAATCGTCCGCGCCCGGCACCTGCAATCCCAAGTGGCGCGAACCTCTGTCCATGCCGTCAATCTCAGCTTGCTGCTGATCACCCTTGAATCATTGAGGTATTCCCATGGCGCGTTTTCCCATCCCACTTGGCCGGCGCGGTGAAGTGCTGGTCGCAATTCAGTTTCTGCTCATGGTGGTCTTCATTGCCACGCCCAGCTGGAACCCCCTGGCCACGCCGGCTTTGCTGGAGGCGCTGGCCGTGCCGCGCATGCTCCTCTTCGGGCTCCTTGGGCTCTTCGGCATGGCGCTTGGGGTGCTGGGCTCGCTGCATCTGCGCGACTATCTCACCCCCCTGCCCTATCCGGTTGATCACAGTCAACTGGTGCGCCATGGGGTCTATGGTCTGGTGCGCCATCCGCTCTACAGCAGCCAGCTCTTCGCGGCGCTTGGCTGGGTGCTCTACAGTTTCAGCCTCACCCATGCCGCCATCCTGATCATCGGCTTTGTCTTTTTCGACTTCAAGGCCGCCAAGGAAGAGCTCTGGCTCACCGAGCGCCACCCGGAATATCCCGAGTATGCCCGTCTGGTGCGTAAGTTCGTGCCCTGGATTTATTGACGACCCCATCAGCACAGGCAACTTTTGATACGCTTGCCGTCTTGACGACAACCGAACGATACGAGGCACCCAGCCGGGCCATGACTCCCCAACCCATCGTGCTGCGCAAGGATCAGGAACGACGCCTGCTTGCTGGCCATTGCTGGATCTACAGCAATGAAATCGACACCCAGCGCACCCCGCTGAAACAGCTCGCCCCCGGACAGGCGGTCGAGATTCTAAGCAACCGCGAGCGCTGGCTGGGCCATGGCTATGTCAACCCGCACTCGCTGATTTGCGCGCGTCTGGTCAGTCGCGAGCGCGAGCAGCCGCTGACGCCCGCGCTCTGGATCCGACGTCTGCGCGATGCGCTCGCCCTGCGCGAACGGCTCTACGAGCAGCCCTTCTATCGTCTGGCCTTCGGTGAAAGCGATGGGCTTCCTGGGCTGGTGGTGGATCGCTATGGCGATCTGCTCGCGGTGCAGATCACCACCGCCGGCATGGAACGCGAACGCGCCGATCTGCTTGCCGCGCTGGAGCAGGTGCTGCGCCCGCGCGCCCTGGTGCTGCGCAACGACACCAGCGTGCGCGCACTCGAAGGACTTGATCAGCAGGTGGAGGTGGCGCTCGGCGAGGCGCCCGAGCGTCTGGAGGTGTGCGAACAGGGGCTTTCCTTCGCCATCTCGCCGCTTGGCGGACAGAAAACCGGCTGGTTCTTCGACCAGGCCGAAAACCGCACGCGACTCGCGCGCTTCGGCGTGGGGCGGCGGGTGCTCGATGTCTGTAGCTATGTGGGCGCCTGGGCGCTGCGCGCAGCGGCGCTGGGCGCCGAGCGCGTGACCTGCGTGGACAGCTCGGCAAGCGCGCTTGAGCAACTTCAGGAGAACGCCGCGCGTAACGGCCTTGCTGATCGCATTGAGGTGCGCCAGGGCGACGCCTTCGAGGTGTTACGCGAGCTGCGCGAGGCGGGCGAGCGCTTCGATACCGTGCTGCTCGATCCACCGGCCTTCATCAAGCGGCGCAAGGACGAAAAAGACGGCATCCAGGCCTACCAGCGGCTCAACCGTCTTGGGATCGAGCTTCTAGAGCCCGGCGGCCTGCTGGTCACCTCCTCGTGCTCCTTCCACATGGGACGCGAGCCCTTTCTGCGCACCGTGCAGCAAGCGGCGCGCAAGAGCGGACACAGCCTGCAACTGCTCGAAACCGGGCAGCAGGGGCCAGATCATCCAGTGCATCCGGCCATTCCCGAAACGGCCTATCTCAAGACATTTTTTCTGCGTCTTCTCCCGGCATTCTGAGTCTCTCACCATGGCGTTTCATCTTTTCTCCCGATCGCCTTTCAACTGGCGCCTGCTGCTAAGCGGGCTAGCGCTTGCCGCTGTCTGCACCGCCTGCTCCACCTCATCCACGGCGCCCGAGACAGGTTCAGTTGACCGGGTCGTGGTACACAAGGCGGCGCGCCAGCTTGAACTCTGGCGGGATGGCGAAATCATCCGGCGCTATCGCATCGCGCTCGGCGGCGCGCCCCTCGGGCATAAATTCCGCGAGGGCGATGAGCGCACGCCCGAGGGCGACTATCTGCTCGACTGGCGCAATCCCAACAGCAACTTTTACAAATCCATCCATATCTCCTACCCCAGCCCGGGTGATCGGCTGGCCTCGCGCGAGCTCGGCCACAAGAACCCCGGAGGCATGATCATGCTGCACGGTTTGCCGAATTACGTGCAATCGCAACGGGTCCGACAGGAATACGCCGGGCGCGACTGGACGAATGGCTGCATCGCCGTGCAAAACCACGAGATGGATGAGATCTGGAACCTGGTACCCGATGGCACACCTATTCGCATCCTGCCCTGAACCGAGGAGTTCCATCCCTTCTTCAGACCTAGGCTTTATCCGTGCGGAGGGAGGGGCCGCATGATGGAATTTCAAGAGGATCTGGAAACCTCGGCCACCTATCTGCGCCAGGCCGTGCGCCACATGATGGAGCGCGGCATCCCGCCCACGCCCTACAACTACGCGCTCTGGTACGCCCACGCCCAGAATCGCAATCCGGCGCTGAGCAAGGAGCTGCTGGAGCAGTTTCCCGTGGCGGGTCGCTATGATGCGGACAAGAGCGAATCGCTCTTTTTCGAACATTTCATCAAGGACTATCTACCCAACAGCCCCAAGGCGCAAAACCTGCTCGCCAATCTGCTCTCGCAACTGGCCGGCACCGTGGCGCGCAACCTCAAGGGCTCGCGCAAGTATGGCAACAGTCTGCGCGAGACCATGACGGTTCTGAGCGAGAGCAACAATCAGGCAATGATTCAGGAGGCGCTCGCCCAGCTTCTCGCCGACACGCGCGCGGTCGAAAAACTCAACCGGGAATTTCAGTACGAGCTCCAGAGCGCCACTCAGGAGGTCGCCATGCTCAGGAAGGAACTGGAGGAGAGCCGCAACCGGGCGCTGCGCGATGCCCTCACCAACATCCCCAACCGGCGCGCCTTCAACGAGGCCATCGCCCGCGCGCTCAGCGACCCCGCGCGCCCAACCTCGTTGCTGCTGCTTGATCTCGATCACTTCAAGGTCTGCAACGATACCTATGGCCATCCGATGGGCGACCGGGTGCTCGAAACGCTTGGAAAACTCCTCACCTCGGTGGAAAGCGAAACCGTCTTCGTGGCGCGTTATGGTGGGGAGGAATTTGCCATCATCGCGCGCCATCCCATCGGCTATGCCCAGAATCTCGCCGAACGACTGCGCCAGGATATTGCTGCCATTCGTATTCGCGCAAAAAGCGGCAACCAGACCCTCTCATCCATCACCGCCTCGATCGGCATCGCCAGGGCAGCGCCCGGAGAAAACGCCGCCCAGTTAATCGAACGCGCCGATGCCGCCCTCTATCAGGCCAAGCATCAAGGACGCAATCGCGTTGTGGCAGCGCCCTGAGGCCGCGCACTGCAAGCCGCTTGCCCGCTCGTGAGCGAGCGGGCAAGCGGCTCCGCGCTCAAACCCGGAAATGGCCGACCAGCGCCTGGAGCTCCTGCGCGAGCCGCCCAAGACGATCCGCCGCGTCCGTAGTCTGGCGCGCGCCTTCGGCGTTGCTATCGGCAATATCCGAGATGCTGGTGACGTTGCGGTTGATTTCCTCAGCGACCGCGCTTTGCTCCTCGGCGGCACTCGCCACCTGATCGTTGACATCGTTGATGGTGCTCACCGCGCGCGCGATGGAGTCGAGCGCCCGGTCGGCCTCGGCGGCGCTTTCACGGCTCGACTGGGCATGATCGCGGCTCTGATCCATGACCGAGACCGCGCGCCGGCTGGCCTGCTGGAGGCGCTCGATCATGGCCTGAATCTCCTGGGTGGAGCTCTGGGTGCGGTTAGCGAGCGAGCGCACCTCGTCGGCCACCACCGCAAAGCCGCGCCCGGCCTCGCCCGCGCGCGCCGCCTCGATGGCGGCATTGAGCGCGAGCAGATTGGTCTGCTCGGCAATGCCCCGGATCACATCGAGCACCTTGCCAATCTCCTCGCTGTCGGCGCCGAGTTCGCGAATGACATCGGATGCGTTCTGAATCTCCACGGCCAGCTGTTCGATGCGTCCCATGGTGCCCGAGACCACGTCCTTGCCCGACTGAGCGGCGCTGTTGGCCTGGCGCGTGGCATCCGCGCTCTGCATGGCATTGTGGGCCATGTCCTGGGCGGTGGCGCTCATCTCGTTCATGGCCGTGGCCATCTGATCGACCTCGGAGCGCTGACGTCGGCAGCCTGAATCGGTGATTTCGGTCACTGATTCCAGATCTTTGGCCGCCTGGCTGAGTTGCGCGGTGGAGTTCAGAATCTGGCTGATGAGATCGCGGAAGTTGTCCATCATGGCGTTGAAGGCGCTGGAGGCCTCGCCAATCTCGTCCTTGCCCTTGACCGGCAGACGATGCGAAAGATCGCCATTGCCCTCGGCAATGCCCTTCAGACCGCGCGTCATCTGGCGCATGGGATGGGTGACGAAGCGGGTGCTGAAGAGATAGAGCAAGAGGAATACGGGAATGCTCAGCACGGTCGCCGCGATGAAGATCTTGAGACCAAAGCGATTCACCGCCGCGTTGACCTCCTCCAGGTCGATTTCCATACTCACCGCGCCCAGCACCGAGCCGAACGGCGAAATGGCGGTGACGTGGCACAGGGTGCAGTCCTTGCCGAGATAGTCGGTTTGACTGACCACCGGATTCACCGCACGCAAGGATTTTCCGTCCTTGGCGATTTCCAGATAAGGCTCGCCAGTTTCAAGCACGGCGCGCTCGATCGCGTCGCGCGGCTGTTCGTCATTGTTGCCCGCACCGAAGAGCTTTTTGACGTTCTCGCCGCGCAGCACACGCAGATCGTTCACATTGCGAAGATTCACGATCTGATCGAGAAACTCCGCGCGCTGGGGCGTGGTGTTGGTGATCATCATGGTGGTCAGGCCCGCCATGGTCATCTCGTGCAGGGTCGAGGTGAAGGCGACGGCCTGGTCAATGGCGGTCTGACGCTGCTCGCTTGCGGCCCAAAAAATCAGGCCCGTCCAGACGGGCACAAGAATCAGCCACATGGAGACCATCAGGCGCACCCAAATGGGCAGATCATTCACTCGTCGCATGTGGCACTCCTTCAAACGGCTCCAAGAGCCTGGAAAAGCCCGAGAACAGGGTTGTTATTGTGTAATGATAGTAATTGCAAGGCTGCGGCGCTCGAACAGCAGCGACGGCGAAACATTCGTTTTCTCGCGGCCTAACACTACAACTTTGCGCTCAATGGCGGCCTGATTGCAAACCGTCGCGCGGTCGATATTGACAGTGGTCAAGGATCATCGGCTGGCGGCTTGACTATCCTCGCGACTCCGGCGGGCGCTGACCGGCGAATCTGCTACCATTCGCCCCCTTCCGAGGACCAGGAACCGCGCATGAGCCTTGATGATTCACCAGCCGCCCCAGAGCGCTCCCCCGCCCCCCCCGCCCCCACGGTCGCGGCTGTCGATCTGGGATCGAACAGTTTTCATCTCATTGTGGCCCACATCGATGATGGCCACATGCGCATCACCGACCGCCTGAAGGAGATGGTGCGCCTGGGCGAGGGCCTGACCCCGGAGAAGGATCTCGATCCCGAGGTGGCCGAGCGCGCGCTCGCCTGTCTGGAGCGCTTCGGGCAGCGGCTGCGCAGTATGCCGCCGGGCAGCGTGCGCGCGGTTGGCACCAATACCCTGCGCCAGGTGCGCGAGGACAGCGACTTCTTCGAACGCGCCGAACAGGCCCTTGGGCATTCCATCGACGTCATTGCCGGACGCGAGGAGGCCCGTCTGATCTATCTCGGTGTTGCCCACGGACTGGCTGCGGGCGCCGAGCGTCGTCTGGTGGTCGATATCGGCGGCGGCAGCACCGAGATCATCATTGGCATGGGCTTTACCCCACGCCTGCGCGAGAGCCTGCACATGGGCTGCGTGAGCATGACCCAGCGCTATTTCGCCGATGGACGCACGGGCGCGCGCGCCATGGACAGCGCCGAGCTGGCCGGGGCGCTCGAGGTGCGCCCGGTGCGCGAACTCTTTCGCAAGGCGGGCTGGCAGGCCGCAGTCGGCAGCTCGGGCACCATTCGCTCCATTGCCGCCGTGCTCGCCGCCGAGGGTTGGTGTGAAAACGGCATCTCGGCCGAGGGCCTGAAACGCCTGCGCGATGCCATCGTCGCGCGCGGCAGCCTGGAGGCGCTCGATTTCAAGGGTCTCTCCGCCGAGCGTCGCCCGGTCTTCGCCGGCGGTGTTGCGGTGCTGCGCGCGGTCTTCGAGACCCTGGGCATCGCGCACATGCAGGTCTCCGACTATGCGCTGCGCGAGGGACTCATCTACGAGATGATCGGACGCCATCGTCAGGCCGACGTGCGCGAGCGCACCGTCGCCACCCTCGCGCGCCAGTTCCAGATCGACCAGGCGCAGGCCGCACGGGTGCGCACCACCGCGCTCATGCTGCATCGTCAGCTCGCCACCACCTGGGGGCCCTGCGATCCCGCGCAGCTTCTGGTGCTCGGCTGGGCGGCGCGACTGCACGAAATCGGGCTCATGGTCGCACACAGCCAGTATCAGAAGCATGGCGCCTATCTGCTGCGCAACGCCGATCTGCCCGGCTTTACCCGCCACGAGCAACAACTGCTCGCGGCCCTGGTGCTCGGCCACCGGCGCAAATTTCCCCAACAGGAATTCCAGTCGTTGCCCAAGGAACTGCGCGAACCAGGCCGGCGTCTGTGCGTGCTGCTGCGCCTGGCCGTGCTCATGCATCGTGGGCGCTCACCCGACAGCAAGCCCGATCCAAGCGCGCGCGCCGAGGACAACCGGCTCATCCTGCGTTTCCCCGAGGGCTGGCTGGCACACCATCCGCTCACCCGCCTGGAGTTCGAGCAAGAGGCCGAACGGCTGGCCGCCGCCGGGATCGGACTGGTTTTCGAGTAGGCGACAAGGCGGCCTATCCTGCTAGAATTCCTCCCCGATTGCGACTCGGCGGCGCCGCCGGTGCGCCGCCCCACCGACAACCCTGGAGGATCTCACACCATGGCCGCACTCTTTTCCGATGACTGGATGAAACAGCTCAAAGATGCCTGGAACGGCGAGCCCGAGGTGAAGGACAAGCTGGCCGAAATCGACTTCGACTCGGTCATCACCTGCGGATTCAAGGACGAGGAGCATCCGCGTGGCGTCTTCGTGGTCGAGAAGGGCGAATGCGTGCGCGCCGGCGCCTGGTCGGACAGCGACCCCGAGGCAAACTGGGACATGCGCGCCGATCTCAAGGATTGGCTCAAATGGGTTGAAAACGGCATCGGCATGACCGGCATGGGCGCGGCCTTCATGACCGGCAAGCTCAAGTTCAAGGTCGGCGACTACAAGGCCATCCTCAAGGATCCGCGCATGGCCGGTCCCTTTGTGAAGAGCTTCGCGCTCATGCAGCAGGTCGAGACCGACGAACTGAAATAATCGTCCCCGAACCGCCCACAAGAGCCCGCCCTGCGCGGGCGCTTGTGTGTCAGCCCAGCCGATACCCCGCATCCACCTCCAGACCGGATATTGTCGGCCTTGGCCAGTTTGTTGGCTGTCTTGTGAAAGTAGTTGTCGATCGCGGCAATCCCGCAACTGAAACCGTCCCGGTCATGCCGCGCGGCGTCGAACGGCTCGATGCAATAGGGCTGGGCGCTTCGATCCGGCATTATTGCGACCGGGTTCGCTCGCGGCTGCGTTTCAGAGCCGCGCGTAGCTCGGAGGTCGGCTCGGGCGGTTGATCGAGTGCGGCGAAGAAGACCGCCTGATCCTCAGGGCGCAGGATGGTCCGCTCATGAGCCGCAATGGTTTCCAAGGCGGCCCGATAGGCAGCATTCATGGTGAAGGTCGAATCATCGAGGCCCGACAGCACGGCAGCTCTGTGGATCGTCTCCTTGATCCTTGGCTTGGTGCGAAAATGCATCCGCGCATCGTTGCGCTCGTTGATCGTGTTCGTCAGGTCTTCAACCGGCCCCATGATCGATCTCCCAGTGTTTGGCGTGACATGGATTCAATGTACGCTGACCGAGTGTACGCCTCAACCGATGGGCGTGACCCGGATACTGGGGCCACTACGGAAGCAGGACAATGGGAAAATCGGGTCTAACCCGGTGACCTTCCTAGGTCGCACCTAGTGACACAGCTCTGGCTTCGTGACCAGGGGGAAAAGCCCTCTCACTTGAGGAAGACAAGCGTCCCTCAGCCCAGCCGGTAACCCGCATCCACCTCCAGAATGGCGCCGGTGACGTGCCGCGCCGAGGCCAGATAGAGCACCGCCTCAGCCACCGCTTCGACCGGGATGGGCGCGCCCCCAAGCCGGTGACGTTGTGCGGCGGTCGC
>JAFGTZ010000077.1 GCA_016938795.1 Chromatiaceae bacterium
TGACCGCTTCCTTCGTCCTCGCGTTCGACGCGTTCGGGCACCGGGGCGCGCGAGGCGAGTCGCAGATGCAGCGCGGCCTTGGCGAGCAGATGGGCGCTCACCGGCGCGGTGATGAAAAGAAAGAGCGTGACCAGCGCCTCGTGCAGGCTCAGGCCCGCGCCACGGGTGCTGAAATAGAGCGCCGAGGCGAGCAGCAGACTGCCCACGCCAAGCGTGGTGGCCTTGGTGGGGCCGTGCAGCCGGCTGTAGAAATCGGGTAGGCGCATCAGCCCGAGCGAGCCGATGAAGGTGAGCAGGGCGCCGAGCAGGATGAGGAGCGAAAGGGCAACTTCGAGAAGCATGAGGCTGTGACCTATTCGATGATGTCGCCGCGCAGCAGATATTTGCACAGCGCCACCGTGCCCACGAAGCCCATGAGGGCGATGAGCAGCGCGGCCTCGAAGTGCAGTGCATTGTCGAGCTGGATGCCGAAGAGCACCAGCAGGGCGATGGCGTTGATATAAAGGGTGTCGAGCGCGAGGATGCGGTCGGGCTGATCCGGCCCCTTGACCAGGCGCAGCAGACTGAGCACGAAGGCCCCCGCGACCAGCAGCAGGGCGATAGCGAGTGCAATGTTCAGCATGGTTCGAAGATCTCCACAAGCGGGGCCTCGTAACGGCGCTTGAGGGTTGCGATGAGCGCCTCGGGATCGCGCACATCGAGCCCGTGTACCACCAGATAGCGCCGATCCGGACTCAGCCAGGCCGAGACCGTGCCCGGCGTGAGCGAGATGGTGTTGGCCAGCAGGCTGATGGCGAGGTCCGAGCGCAGCCTCAGCGGAACCTCTACAAAGCCCGGATGCTGGGCGCGCTCGCCGCGCAGGATGAGCCAGGCCACGGCCAGATTGGCGACCAGGATGTCGTAGAGCAGCATGAGGATAAAACGCGCGAGCACGAGCGGGCGATGCAGACGCACCGGCTCAGGCCAGAAACGCCGCGCAAAGAGCGGAATGAGCCAGCCGAGCAGGGCGCCAAAGAGCCACTGGCCGAGCGTGAAGCTGTTGTTGAGCAACACCCAGACAACTGCGAGCAGCGGTGTGAGCAGCGGATGGGGCAAGAGTGACATCAGTGCGATCCTCCCGCCAGACCCAGCACCGCCTCGATGTAGCGCTCGGGCGCGAGCAGATCGGTGGCGATGGCCGTGGTGAAGGTGCTGACCGGGCCGGCGGCCAGGGTCAGGCCCAGACAGAGCGCGAGCAGCCAGAGCAGGGGGGCGAGCGCGCTGGAGGCGGCGGGAGGCGTGGCGCGCGAGGGTGATCCCGTTGCGCTCAAAAAGAGCACGGACCCCGAGCGCGCGAGCGCCACCACGGCAAGCAGTCCGCCGCCGAGCACCAGCGCCAGAACCCAGCCAAGCGCCGCCGGATGATCGAGCGCGGCGCTGAGCAGCATCCATTTGCCGAGAAAGCCCGAGAAGGGCGGCAGACCCGCAAGCAGGACGGCGCTTAGAAAAAAGAGCCCGCCGAGCAGGGGTGCGCCAGCCAGTACCGGGCCGGACTCCAGCCGATCGCGCAAGACGCCGCGTCGCTGTGCAATCTGTCCCGCAAGCAGGAAGGCCGCTCCCGCAGCCAGGGTGCTGTGGGCCAGATAGTAGAGCCCGGCGCTCAGGGCCGCAGCCGAGCCGAGCCCGAAGGCGGTGAGCAATGTGCCCACCGAGAGAATCACCAGATAACCGATCTGCAGGCCCAGCTCGCGCGCGGCCAGGGCGCCCAGTGCGCCGAGCGCTATGCTGACCAGCCCCAGCACCAGCTCCCAGGGTGCATAGAGCCCGGCGAAGCCGCCCGCTTCGGGGCCAAACAGCAGCGTCTGCATGCGCAGCAGGGCATAGACGCCCACCTTGGTCATGATGGCAAAGAGCGCCGCCACCGCCGGCGAGGTGGCGGCATAGGACGAGGGCAGCCAGGGATGCAGCGGAAAGAGCGCCGCCTTGAGCGCAAAGACCCCAAAGAGCAACAGCGCCCCGGCGCGCACCAGCCCCAGGTCCTCGGGCGGAATGCTCGGGAGGCGCTGCGCGAGATCGGCCAGATTGAGCGTGCCGGTCAGCCCGTAGAGGGTGCCTGCGGCGAAGAGAAAGAGCGTCGAGCCGGCCAGGTTGACCACCACGAACTGCAATCCCGCGCGCGTGCGCCGCGCCCCGCCGCCGTGCAGCAGCAGACCGTAGGAGGCGAGCAGCAGCACCTCGAAAAAGACGAAGAGATTGAACAGATCGCCGGTGAGAAAGGCGCCGTTCAGCCCGAAGAGCTGGAGCTGAAAGAGGGCATGGAAGTGCCGGCTGGCCGTATCCGTGCCCTCGATGGCCGAGGCGAGCGCACCCAGCGCGAGCAGTGCCGTGAGTAGCAGCATCCAGACCGCAAGCCGGTCGGCCACCAGCACGATGCCGAAGGGCGCCGGCCAGTCGCCCAGCGCCTGCACCAGAATGTCGCCCTGAGCCACCAGGGCCAGCAGCCAGAGGGCCGCGCTAAGCTGCGCGAGCACAGCAAGCAGACTGAACGCCCGGCGCGCCTTCAGACGCATGAGCGGACCCAGCAGCAGCATGAGGATGGCCGTGCCGAGCGGGATCAGCAGCGGGGCCATGATCCAGGCCAGACTCGGGGCGCTCATTCGCCCACCTCCCCGGGTTCGCGTCCATCCACATGATCGCTGCCCAGTTCGGCGCGCGCCTTGAGCGCCAGCATGATGACAAAGGCGGTCATGGCAAAGCCGATGACGATGGCCGTGAGCACCAGCGCCTGGGGCAGGGGATCGGTGTAGCCGGCCTGATCGCCGATCACCGGCGGCTGTCCGATGCTGAGCCGACCGCTTGCAAAGAGAAAGAGATTGACCCCGTAGGAGAGCAGGGTCAGGCCCAGCACCACCGGGAAGGTGCGCGCGGCGAGCAGCAGATAGATGCCGGCGGCGGTGAGCAGGCCGATCAGGATGGCGATCAGGGCTTCCATGTCAGGGGGCCTCTCTCTGAAGGTCTCTCGCAATGGGCGCGTGGCTCGCGTCATGCATGAAGCCAAGATGAATGAGGATGAGCAGGGTCGAGCCCACCACCACCAGATAGACGCCCAGATCGAAGGCCATGGCCGAGGCCAGCTCGAAATCGGCAAAGGGCAGGTGGAGATGCGCGAAGGTCGAGGTCAGGAAGGGATGACCCAGCGCGAGCGCCACCGCCCCGGTGAGCGTGGCGATGAGCAGGCCGCCTGCAATAAGCGGCAGCATGTTGCCGCGCAGGCGCTGATGCGTCCACTCCACCCCGTTGGCGAGATACTGCATGATGAGCGCCACCGCCGTGATGAGTCCGGCAATGAAGCCGCCGCCCGGCAACTGATGCCCGCGCATGAAGATGAAGACCGACACCAGCAGCGCGAGCGGCAGCAGCAGGCGCGTCAGGGCGGCCATGATGGGCGGATGGCGATCCCAGCTCCAGGGCCGCCCGAGGGTGTCGCGCGCCGCGCCCGCGAGCGCCAGATCCTTGACCAGTGCATGGATGCCAAGCCCGGCGATGGCCAGCACCGTGATCTCGCCCAGGGTATCGAAACCGCGGAAATCGACCAGAATGACGTTCACCACGTTCGCGCCGCCGCCGCCGGGCAGACTCTGGTCAAGAAAATACTGCGAGATGGAGTCGCGCGGACGGGTCAGCATGGCCCAGGCCAGGGCGCTGGCGCCGCCGCCGGCGAGCAGCGCGAGCAGGGCGCGCCCGAGCCGCTGCCTGCGGCTTGCTTCGCGCGGCGAGCGCTGCGGCAGGAAGTAGAGCGCAAGCAGCAGCAGCACCAGGGTCACCACCTCGACCGAGAGCTGGGTCAGCGCCAGATCGGGCGCCGAGAACTTCACGAAGATGAGCGACACCAGCAGCCCCACCGCGCCCATGACGATGAGCGCGGTGAGACGCTCGTGATGCAGCCAGAGCGTGCCGAGCGTGGCCGCCGCCAGCCCGAGCGCCACGATGAGACTGATGCCGTCGGGGGCGAGCAGGGACGCGGGACCGGTGAGCGCGCCCGGTGCGCCCAGATAGCCCGCAAGCCCAAGCAGAATACTCATGCCCACCAGTAGTACGAGCAGCCATTGCAGCGAGCCGCGATCGAGGCTGTCGGTGATCCCAGCGGCCAGCGCAGTGAGGCGCGCGAGCAGCCACTCGTAGATGGCGCCGGCATCGAGTCGCCCGCTCAGCCGCTCGGCGAGCCTGAACAGCGGTTGGCGCAGCACATAGAGCAGCGAGCCGCCGAGCAGCGCGATGAGACTCATGGCAAAGGCCGGGTTGAAGCCGTGCCAGATGGCCAGATCATGCACCGGCGCCGGGGCCTGAAGCACCGCGCTGGAGGCCGCCACCAGAAGCGGCTCGACCGTGATGGCCGGCAGTATGCCCACCAGCAGACAGGCCGCCACCAGCACCTCCACCGGCGCCTTCATCCAGGCCGGCGGCTCATGCGGTGTGCGCGGCAGATTGATGGGATCGCCATTGAAAAAGACATCGTGGATGAAGCGCCACGAATAGGCCACCGCGAGCGCCCCGGCCAGCACCACGGCGGCGGGCAGCAGCCAGCTCCAGCTGTGGCTGTCGAGAAAATGCGCCGTCTCGGCGAAGAACATCTCCTTGGAGAGAAAGCCGTTGAAGAGCGGCACCCCGGCCATGGAGGCCGCCGCCACCATGGCGAGCGTGGCGGTGTAGGGCATGAACTTCCATAGCCCATTGATGCGGCGCATGTCGCGCGTGCCGCACTCATGGTCAATGATGCCCGCCGCCATGAAGAGCGAGGCCTTGAAGGTGGCGTGATTGATGATGTGAAAGACCCCGGCGACCGCCGCGAGCGGGGTGGCGATGCCAAAGAGCAGGGTGATGAGCCCCAGGTGGCTGATGGTCGAATAGGCCAGCAGGCCCTTAATATCGTGCTTGAAGAGCGCAAACCAGGCGCCGATGAGGAGCGTCGAGAGCCCGGCGCCGATGACCAGCCAGCTCCACTCGGGCGTGCCTGAGAGCACCGGGAAGAGGCGCGCGAGCAGAAAGACCCCGGCCTTCACCATGGTCGCCGAGTGCAGATAGGCCGACACCGGGGTGGGCGCGGCCATGGCGCGCGGCAGCCAGAAATGAAAGGGAAACTGGGCCGACTTGGTGAAGACCCCGAGCAGCAGCAACACCAGCATGGGGGTGTAGAGCGGATGTGCGCGGATCGCCTCGCCCTGGGTCAGCACCACCGAGAGGTCATAACTCCCGGCCATCTCGCCGAGCAGCACCAGACCGCCGAGCAGCGCCAGCCCGCCCAGGCCCGTGATGCCGAGCGCCATGCGCGCCCCGCGCCGCGCCTCTTCTTCCTCGCGCCAGTAGCTGATGAGCAGAAAGGACGACAGACTGGTCAGCTCCCAGAAGAGCAGCATCAGAATGAGATTCTCGGCCAGCACGATGCCGAGCATGGAGCCCATGAAGAGCAGCAGATAGGCGTAAAAGCGCCCCAGACAGTCGTCGTCGTCGAGGTAGTAGCGGGCATAGAGGATGACCAGCAGCCCGATGCCGAGAATCATGAGCGCGAACAGAAGCCCCAGCCCGTCGAGGCGCAGCGCCAGATCCAGGCCCAGCTCGGGTATCCAGGGCAGACGCCAGATGAGGGTTTCGCCCGCAAAGGGCCGCATCAGGCTCGGCGCCAAGGCCGCCAGCGCGAGCAGGGTGAGCGCACCCGCGCTCCAGGCCGCCCGCAGCCGTCCGAAACGACCAATCCAGGCCGTCAGGGCCGCGCCAAAAAAGGGGATGAGGACAACGAACAGCAGATTCATAAGGATGTGCGCCAGGCAGCAAGTGTCGGATCGCGGCGCCTAGCATAGCATTGGAACGATTCGATTCAGAA
>JAFGTZ010000078.1 GCA_016938795.1 Chromatiaceae bacterium
GCGGCGCGGGGCATGGGTTGCGTGCTGGCGCCGGTTTCGCACAGCAGGCGGCAGCGCCAGTCGGTGGGGGATTCGAAGGCGCAATGGCTGGCCTGCGCAAAGACGTCCATCTCGATATGAGGCGCGCGCGCCAGACCGGGCCAGGCGCGCCGGGCGGCATTGCAGGGCGAGGGCGCGCCCCAGAGCGCCAGCGTGGGCACCCGCAGACCAGGCGCCAAGCGTGCGCCAAGCCCCTGGGAATCGACCGCATCGAGCATCACCAGCCCCGCCGCGCGGGGATCGTTGCGCGCGGCGATCAGGGCCACGAGCGCGCCCGCCGAGAAACCGACATAGACCAGACGCTCGGCCTCCAGCGCCTGCGCCAGCCGGATCAGCTCACGTGCGTTGCGCCAGTGCGCGCCCGACCAGGGACGTGCATGGGGCAAGCGGGGCACGGCCACGGAAAGGCCATGCGCGGCGAGCGCGCGCGCAAGCCCAGCGTGCTGTTCCGGCGCACGTCCAAAGCCATGCGCCAGAACCACAAGCGCCCCCGATGTATCCAAGCGCGACCTGAACAAGGTGGCCTCCAGCGGTGCGCCGTGCGCCGATTCCAGCCGGATCTGGACGGGCGCCAGCCGCTCCCCGCCAGACAGCGCCAAGGGACGGGATAGCCGCTCGGTGTCGCCAAAGGTAGCGCATCCACTCAAGACGCCAAGCGCGACGAACACCGCCAAAGGCATCGCGATCACTCGAAACCGGCGCTTCATCAATGCAATCTCCGAGTCATTGAGCCAGGATGCTATAGTTTTCATCATCCTCGGCTTGTGGTGGCGACTGCCGTGAACAATCCTTCGCCTGCTGTTTCATCCGATGCACCCCTCTCGTCCCAGGGTCTGTGCCTGGTGTTTGGCGCTAGTGGCTATATCGGCGCCCATCTGGTGGCGCGTCTGCGTGCCGATGGGCGACGGGTGCGCGCCAGTGCGCGCGCGCTGGAGGTGCTGGAGGCACGCGGCTGGGAGAAGGTGGAACTGGTCGCCGCCGATGCGCTCGATCCAGAGACCTTGCCCGCCGCCCTTGCAGGGGTCGAGGTTGCCTACTATCTGGTGCATTCCATGGCCGCCGGGCGTCACTTCGGCGAACTCGATGTGCGCGCCGCGCGCCATTTCGCTGCAGCCGCAGCGGCGGCGGGGGTGCGCCGCATTCTCTACCTCGGCGGCCTGGCCCCAAGCGGCGCGCGCAGTGAGCATATCGTCTCGCGCCGGCGCACCGGCGAGGTGCTGCGCGAGGGCCAGGTGCCGGTGACCGAGCTGCGCGCCGGAATCATTGTCGGGCCTGGCTCGGCAGCCTTCGAGGTGATGCGCGACCTGGTGTTTCACCTGCCGATCATGATCACCCCGCGCTGGGTACAGTCCACCTCGCCGCCCATTGCGCTGGAGAACCTGCTCGATTATCTGGCCCGCCTGCCCTGGGTTGAGGGCAGCGCCGGGCGCTGCTTCGACGCCGCTGGCCCCGAGACGCTGACCTATGCGCGCATGATGCGCATCCTCGCCGAGGCGGCCGGGCGCCGCCCGCCCTGGATTATTCCAGTCCCCCTGCTCAGCCCGCGTCTCTCAGCGGGCTGGCTGCATCTGGTGACGGCCGTGCCGACACCCATCGCGCGCGCCCTGGTTGAAGGCTTGCGCAATGACTTCAGCGCCGATGACAGTGCGCTGCGCGCCCTGCTTGCGCCGCCGCTGCTGGATTTTCGCGCGGCAGTCGAGGCGGCTTTTCGGCTCGAACGCGCCCCCGCACCCACCAATCGCTGGAGCCTGGGCGCCTTTGCCATGCGCGCCGAGCGTCCGGATGCGGCTTATTACGCCAAACGTCTGAGTGTCGCGCTGGACAGCCGCGCCAGCCCAGCGGCGCTGTGGCGCCTGATCGCGGCCATTGGGGGCGACACCCGATACTATTATCTCAACAGCCTCTGGACCATCCGCGAATGGCTCGACCGCGCCATCGGCGGACCGGGTCGTGGCGCCGGACGACGCGACCCCGAAGCGCTTGAGGTTGGCGACCGTCTCGATCACTGGAGCGTGCTCGGCGTCGAGCCCGAGCGACGCCTGACACTGCGGTTCGGCATGCGTGCGCCTGGAGCGGGTATCATGGAGTTCGAACTTCACCCCCAGCCTGGGGGTCTGACTCGGCTGAGCATTACCGGCTATTGGCACCCGTGCGGGATCTGGGGCCTGCTCTACTGGTATGCGCTCCTTCCCGCGCACCGCCTGGTTTTCAAGGGTCTGGCCCGCGAGATCAGCCGCCGCGCGGAGCAGGATGACTAAGTGCCGCTCGCGCGGTCCAGGCTGGCCATTGACACCGATCCACACACACTCATGAGGAGATAGTCCCATGGATTCCGGACTCAAGACAGGCGTGGCGCAGAACGCGCACGCCCCAGTGAAGGGCGCCATCGAGCTGCCAGCGGCAATCGAGGCACCGCGCCACGACTTCATCACCGAGCATGGCGGACGCATCCACTACTATGTCGATGGTCCCGCCGAGGCGCGCCCGCTCCTGCTGGTACACAGCATCAACGCCGCCCCCAGCGCCTTCGAGATGAAGCCCCTCTTCGAGCACTACCGGAACGAGCGGCGCGTCTATGCGCTCGATCTGCCCGGCTTCGGGCATTCCGACCGGGGCCAGCGGCGCTACTCGCCCGAACTCTTCGCGGCGGCGCTCACGGATTTCATCGACCAGGTGATCGGCGCCCCGCTCGACCTCATCGCCTTCTCGCTGAGCTGCGAATTCGCCGCGCGCGCCGCCGCCGCGCGTCCCGAGCGGGTTGAGCGGCTGGTCTTTCTCTCGCCCACCGGTTTTAACGCGCGCCGCCTGCCGAGCGGCACAGCGGCGGAGCGCGCCTATAAGGTGCTGAGCGTGCCGGGCTTCAACGACGGGCTCTTCTCGCTGCTCACCTCGCGCCCGAGCATCCGCTTCTTCTACAAGCAGTCCTTCGCCGGGACCACCCCGCCGGAGCTGATCGACTACGCCTTCGCCACCGCGCACCAGCCGGGCGCCAAGCACGCGCCGCTCTATTTCCTCTCCGGGCAGCTCTTCACGCCCGCCGCCGCCGAGACGCTCTATCACCCGCTCGGGCAGCCCGTGCTGGTGCTCTATGATCGCGACCCCAATATCGACTTCCATGAGCTGCCGGATTTTCTCGGTCGTCACCCGCGCTGGCGCGCCGAGCGTATCGCGCCCACCCGCGGGGTGCCCCAGTGGGAAAAGCCGACCGAGACCTGTACCGCCATTGACCGCTTCTGGGCCAAACCGCCCGCAGCCTGAAGCAGCGTCCCCGCGCGCATCGCTGGTCTCGGCCAGCGATGCCAGACCCCCAACCTCATCGATTCGTCATGCTTGCACCGCTCCAACTCATCGAGCAGCTTCGCGCGCGTCTGCGCGAGGCCCTCGCCGGCGAGGATCCCGCGCACGCCAGCGGGGTGCTCTCACTCACCCTTGCCCTGCCCCACCGTCTTCAGACCGCCCCCGACCTTGCCGGGCCGCGTTTTCAGTTTACCCACGGCCACCGCAGCGAGCTGCGCGCAGGCTATGGTGTCGCCGCCGAATGGCAGACCTCGGGGCCGCGCCGGCTGGAACAGCTGCGCGAGCGCGCGCACGCGCTCGCCGCCGACTGGCGCCAGCTCGATCCCGATGAGACGGGCTTCAGCAGCTTTGCCATGCTGGGCTTTGCCGCCGCGCCCGATCCCGATCCCGACGAGCTGCCCAACGCCCTGCTGTGGCTGCCCGAGGTGGCGCTCTACTCACATGAAGAACAGGCCGCGCTGGTGCTCAGCGCCGCCCTGCCCGAACGGCCCGAGACCCTGCTCGCGCGCTGGGAGCACTGGCTCGAACGCCTGGTGCCGCTGCTCAACCAGCCCAGCGTCGAGCCGCTCGCGCCCACACCGCTGCAGCCTGGCGAGAGCGAGCCCGATCTGGCCGGCTGGCGCGCGCTGGTGTTCTCTGCGCTCGACGCTATCGAGCGCGACGAGCTGCAAAAGGTCGTGCTCTGCCGGCGGCTGCGTCTGCACGGTGCGCACCCCTTCGATCTCGGGCGCATCAATGCCGCGCTTGGCTATCTCTTTCCATCCTGTCAGGTGGTGAACCTGCGCCGGCACGAGGCGACCTTCGTGGCCGCCACGCCCGAGCGGCTCTTCACCCTGCGCGGCCAGCGCGTCGAGGCCGACGCCATCGCCGGCACTGCGCGGCGCGATGCCGATGCCGCGCGCGACGCCGCACTCGGCGAGGAGCTGCGGCGCTGCCCGAAGAATCTGCACGAGCACCAACTGGTGGTCGAGGCGGTGCGCGCCGCCCTGGCCGAAAGCTGCCAGCAGCTCGACGCACCCGAGGGCCCGCGTCTGCTCGGACTCAACAACGCGCAACATCTGCGTACCCTGCTGCATGGCACGCTCAGGGCGGGCGAGGACATTCTTAGCCTGGCCGAGCGCCTCCACCCCACCCCGGCCACCAACGGGCAGCCGCGCCGCGCCGCGCATCGCTGGCTGCGCGCCTCGGAGCCCTTCACGCGCGGCTGGTACAGTGGCGCGGCGGGCATCCTCACGCCCGACCTTGGCGGCGAACTCTGGGTGCTGCTGCGCTGCGCGCGCATCCAGGGCGCCGAGGCCGAGCTTTACGCAGGCGCCGGCATCGTGCCCGGCTCCGACCCCGACAGCGAATGGGAAGAGACCGCGCACAAGTTCGCGGCCATCGCCACCGCGCTGCAATTCGCCTGAGAGATGACCGCCATGAGCGATATCGCCTGTCGCAATCTGCGCTGGGCTCTGGCCCTGCTCGATGGATTCCTGGAGGGCGGCGTGCGCGAGCTGGTGCTCTCGCCCGGCTCGCGCTCGACCCCCCTGGTACTGGCCGGACAGCGCCGTCCCGCGCTGCGGCTCAGGCCGGTGCTCGACGAGCGCGCCGCCGCCTTTTTGGCCCTGGGGCTTGCGCGCGCGAGCCACCATCCGGTGGCGCTGCTCGCCACCTCGGGGAGCGCCCCCGCGCACTGGTATCCGGCCGTGATCGAGGCGAGCGCGGCCGATGTGCCGCTCATCCTGATCTCAGCCGACCGCCCGCCCGAACTGCGCGACTGGGGCGCGAACCAGACCATCGACCAGACCCGCCTCTTTGGCACCTTCGTGCGCGCCTTTCATGATCCCGGCACGCCCGAGGACAGCCCGGCGGCGCTGCGCATGATGCGCGCGCTCGGACGCCGCGCCGCCGAGGAAAGCCTGGGCCGGCGCCCCGGACCGGTTCACATCAACCTGCCGCTGCGCGAACCCCTGGTGCCCGATTCCGACTGTCTGGCCCCCCAGATGCTGCCCGACCTCGCGCGGCCCCTGTTTCAGCCCGAGCCCCCAACGCTCAAGGCGCCGCCTGCCGTCCCCGCGCACCTGCTCGCCCCCATCGCCCAGGCCGAGCGGGCCCTGCGCCCGCTGCCCGCGCCGAGCCCAGCACCACCCGCGCTCGCCGCCTGCCTGCGCGAGGGGCGCGGGCTCATCTGCTGCGGTCCCGAGCAGTATCCCGAGGGCTTTGCCGAGGCGCTCTGGGAGGTGGCCGAGGCGCTTGGCCTGCCGGTGCTCTGTGATCCGCTCTCCGGTCTGCGCTGTGGTCCCGGCTCGCGCGCGCGCATCACCCACTACGACAACCTGCTGCGCAACCCCGAGGCCGCACAGGCGCTGCGCCCCGACTGGGTGCTGCGGCTCGGGCGCGTGCCGGTCTCCAAAACCCTGCTCGGCTGGCTCGCCGGGATTCCCAGCGTGCTGGTCGATCCGGGCGGGCGCTGGAGCGATCCCAACCAGGACGCGCGTCTGCGTCTCGACGCCGATCCGCTGAGCCTCTGCCGCTGGCTCGCCGCCCTGGCCCCCGAGCACGCGCCGCGCCCGGCCGGGGGCTGGCTGGCGACCTGGCACGCCGCCGAGGAGCGTCTCGCCACACTGAGTGCGCGCTATCTCGCCGAGGCGCCCTGGTGCGAGCCGCACCTCATCCGCACCCTGCTCGCGCGCCTGCCCGAGGGCGACGGCCTGCTGTGCGCCAACTCGCTCCCCATCCGCCAGTTCGACGCCTGGTCGGGCAGCCGCGAGGCGCGCCTGCACCTCTTCGGCAATCGCGGGGTGAGCGGCATCGACGGCCAGAACGCCACCCTGGCCGGACTCAACGCGGGCGGCGTGCCGACCACCGGACTGCTCGGCGATCTCTCCACCCTGCACGATGTCGGCTCCCTGGGCCTGCTGCAAGGCATCCCGCGCCCGCTCATCGTCATCAACAACGGCGGCGGGCGCATCTTCGACGAGCTGCCCCAGCGCGGACTGCCCGACTTCGAGCGACTCTGGCGCACCCCCCAGGGGCGCGATCTCGGCGCCCTGGCGCGCGCCTTCGAACTGAGCCATCGCACGGTCGAGGATGAGGCGGGCTTGGTCGCCGCGCTGGAGGCGGCCCTGGCGGAGGGCGCGCGCGCCGAGGGCGCGGGCCTCATCGAGGTGCGCATCGACGCCGAGCAAAGCAGCGCCCTGCACCGCGACTTTCGCGCGCATCTGGCCGACGCGAGGCTGCTCGACTGAAGCGCGCGCCACGCCCCTGCACGGCGGCATCCCCGCCGCCGTTTCAGCGGTTCAGGGCATCAGCCGGGTTCTCGCTCAGAAGCTCCTCGCGAATGGCAAGAATCTCGGGGAAAATCTCCACGAAGGTATCGATCAGCCCCGGATCGAAGTGGCGTCCGCGCTCCTGCTTGAGCAGCGCCAGGGCCTCGGCGTCCGACCAGGCCGCCTTGTAGGGGCGCGCCGTGGTCAGGGCATCGAAAACATCCGAGACGGCAACAATGCGCCCCGCCAGCGGGATCGCCTCACCGGCCAGGCCCCGGGGATAGCCGCCGCCATCCCAGCGTTCGTGATGGGTCAGGGCGACTACGCTGGCCATGTCCATGAGCGGATTGCTGTGCTCGCTGGGTGGTTCGAGAATGCGGGCGCCAATCTCGGGGTGGCGGCGAATCTCGATCAGCTCGTCCGCATTGAGCCGACCGGGCTTGCGCAATACCTGATCCGGAATGCCGATCTTGCCCACATCGTGCATCATGGCGGCATGCAGCAGCAGCTCGCAGAAGTCGTTATCCAGACCATGCGCCTCGGCCAGTCGCCGGGCATAGAGGCTGACGCGCACCACATGCAGGCCGCTTTCCTCGTCCTTCAGCTCCGCCGCGCGACCGAGCGTGCGCACAATCTGCAGGCGTGTTTGCTCCAGCTCGCGGGTACGCTCACGCACCAGGGTTTCCAGATGACGGGCCTGATTGAAGAGGGCGAGCTGAGCCTTGACCCGCGCCCGGACAATGACCGGATTGACCGGCTTGGTGATATAGTCCGCCGCACCCAGGTCGAATCCCACCGCCTCGCCCTCGGCGTGCGTCAGGGCCGTGACGAAGATGACCGGAATGGCGCGGGTGATCGGGTTGCTTTTCAGACGCCGGCAAACCTCATAGCCATCCAGATCGGGCATCATCACATCGACCAGGATGAGATCCGGCCTTGGAGTGGCGCCCACAACGGCAAGCGCGGCCTCACCGCTGGCCGCAACCTTGACGAGATAGTCATGTTTGAGGATTTCGACCAGCACCCGAAGGTTTTCCAGACAATCGTCCACGACCAGTACGATTGCTTTATCAACGGCGCCTGTCACCATTGGCCAAGTCTCCGGCAACCTTCGGTGGTTGATGAATGATGAAAAACCCTGTCGCCGCGTCCCCGTCCTGAGTCAGAGCGCGAGTCACTGCCGTCGCACCATTGTCCAATGATTCAACCCGCCTCCATCCTGATCGTTGACGATCAGATTGATAATCAGCGGCTTCTGGTCAACGTGCTCAAGCCGGATTATCGCATTCTGGTGGCGAACAGCGGCGAGACTGCCCTGGCCTCGCTTGAGAGCCACCCGAATCCGGATCTCATTCTGCTCGACGTGATGATGCCGGGCCTGGACGGCTACGAAACCTGCCGGCGCATCAAGTCGCGCGTCGATCTCGCGCGCATTCCCATCATCTTCCTCACCGCGCTCGCCGACCCCGAGAGCGAGGCGCGCGCCTTCGCCCTTGGCGCGGTCGATTATGTCACCAAGCCCATCAATCCGGCGGTGCTGCGCGTGCGCATTGCCGCCCAGCTCGCGCTTGCCGAGCAGCTGCGCCGCGCCAGGGAGGAGCGCCATATCAGCCACCGCATCGTGGCGAAAATTCGCCGCGAGCGCGATCAGATTGAAGATCTGGCGCGCCGGCTGGAACGCGAGATTGCCGAACGCGAGCGCGCCGAGCGCCAGTTGCGCACGCTCAGCCAGGCGGTCGCCCAGGCGCCAGTGTCCATCGTCATCACCGACGCCACGGGAAACATTGTCTATGTCAACCCCTTTTTCTCGCGCGCGACCGGCTACACGCCCGAGGAGGCCATCGGGCAGAATCCGCGCATTCTGAAATCCGGCGCCATGGACGAGGCCCTGTATCGCGACCTCTGGGAGACCATCGGAGCGGGCCGCATCTGGCGCGGTGAACTGCTCAACAAGAACAAGGCGGGCGCGCTCTATTGGGAATCGGTGGCCATCTCGCCCATCCTCGATCCCGAGGGACAGCTCACGCATTTTGTCGCGGTGAAGGAGGACATTGGCAACCGCAAGGAGCTTGAGCGCATGAAAGAGGATGTCGAGCGGATCATGCGCCATGACCTGAAGTCGCCCCTCAATGCCATCATCTCCTTTCCCGAACTGCTGCTGCTCGATGAGGGACTGACCGAGGAACAGCGCGAAGCCGTCGAGCTGATCCGTGACTCCGGACTCAGAATGCGCGACATGATCGATCTGTCCCTGGATCTCTTCAAGATGGAGACGGGACGCTATGAGTATCATGCCCAGCCGGTCGATCTCATCCAGGTCGCGCAACAGATTGCCCAGTTCAACGCAAGCCGCCTTGGCGCTCACCGTCTGAGCCTGAGCCTGCGGCTCGACGCTCTGCCCTGCCCGAACGACGCCCCGCTCTGGGTGCGCGCCGATCCTCGCCTGCTGTTCTCGCTGCTCTCCAATCTGTTTCTCAACGCCATTGAGGCATCGCCGCCGGGCGAGACCCTCGCGCTCGACCTGGCCAGCGGCAATCCGGTGCAGCTCAGTCTGTGCAATCGCGGCGCCGTGCCTACGCCCATCCGCGCGCATTTCTTCGAGAAATACCGCACCCAGGGCAAGCGCGGCGGCACCGGGCTGGGCACCTATTCGGCCAAGCTGATGGCCGACGCCATGCGACTCGAACTGCGCATGGAAACCTCGGACAGCGACGACCGCACCTGTCTCCTGCTGCGCCTGCCGGCCTATCCCTGAGGGGGCCATGCACGGACGAGCGCGCCGCTTCTTCGTCACCCGGCCGGCGTCGATCCTCGCGCGGCTCGCGCTGGCGCTGGCCGTCCTCCTGTGCAGCCAGGGCGCCCGCGCGGAACCGCCGATCCGGGTTTCGCTGCAACTGCCCTGGAAGCATCAGTTCGAGTTCGCCGGCTTTTACGCCGCCCAGGCGCTGGGCATCTACCGCGAGCAGGGCATCGAGGTCGAGTTGCGCGACTATCAGCCGGACCTCGACCCGCTTGCCACCGCGCTCTCGGGCGAGGCGACCTTTGGCCTCACCAACGGCCAGGTCATCAACTGGCGCCTGCGTGGCGAGCCGGTGGTGTTGCTCGCCAATTACTTCAAAAAGCCGCCGCTGGTGCTGCTCGCGCGCTCGGGACTCTATCGGCTTGCCGATCTGCGCGGCGCGCGACTCATGGCGGCGGCCAGCGATCTGCAATCGCCCCTGCTGCGTGCGGCACTGCACGAGGCGGGGCTCGTTCCAGGCGAAAATCTCAGGATCCTGCCGCAGACCTTCGATGCCGGCCCGCTGATTCGCGGCGATGTCGATGCCATGACCGCCTTTGTCACCAATGACCCCTTCGATCTGGAGAACAAGGGCGTTCCCTATCAACTGATCGAACTCGGCGGCCATGTGCCGGGACTGGGCGATGGCTATCTGTTCAGCTCCGCGACCCTGGCGCGCGAACAGCCGCAGCTGGTGCGCGCCTTTGTTGACGCGAGCCGCGCCGGCTGGGAGTACGCGCTCGCGCATCCCGACGAGCTGGTTGAGCTGATCCACCGCCAGTACGCGCCCAACCGCAGTCGCGCCGCGCTGCGCTACGAGGCCGAGCGCACCCGCGAGCTGATGCAGACGCGCTTGCTGCCAATCGGTTCGGTGTCGCCGGCACGCATCGAGCTGACCGCCACCGCCCTGCTGGAGGCCGGCGCACCCGGCGAGTCTCGGCATCTCAAGGGGTTTCTGCCCGCCGTCCTCGACACCGACCCGGCATCCCCCGACAGCGCGAGCGAGGAGCGCCCCGCCGCGCCGCGCCAGGCCGAACCGCCCAGCCCGGCCCTGGGGCTCGACCTGAGCGCCGCGCAGCGCGCCTGGCTCGCCGCGCATCCGGTGCTCCGCTATACCCAATGGTCGAACCGGGCCCCGGTTGAATTCCTCGATGCCAGCGGCACGCCGAGCGGCATGAGCGCCGACTATCTGGCCAGGGCGGCCGAGATGCTCGGGGTGCGCCTGCACTATGTGCCAACCGCGAGCTGGGCCGAGGCCCTGGAACGGCTGCGCGCGGGCGATATTGATCTGCTGCCCAGCGCCGCGCCGACCAACCAAAGGCGCGACTATCTGGTCTTCACCAAGGCCTATCTGACCCTTCCCCTGGCGATCTTTGCCCCGCTGGAAGCGCCCTTCCATGGCGATCTGGAGGGCCTGCGGGGCTTGCGGGTGGCCGTGGTTGCGGGCACCGCCGCAGAGGAATGGCTGAGCCGCGATCATCCGCATCTGGAACTGCTGCGGGTGGCCGATACCGGGGCGGGCCTGCTGGCCCTGGAGCAAGGTCGCGCCGCCGCCCTGATCGACAGTCTGCTCACCACCAGCCATCTTCTGGCCCGCGATGGCAATACCCGTCTGCGCATGGCCGGCTATACCCCCTATGCCTACGCGCTCAGCATGGCCGTGCGCGGCGAACTCGCGCCGCTCGCCGAGATCCTCGATCAGGCCCTGATATCCATCGGCCCAGCCGAGCGCGAGGCCATCGAGCAGCGCTGGCGACAGCCGCTGCCGATCACGCGCGTCGATTATCGGCTGTTGTGGCAGGTCTCGGGAGCGCTCGCCCTCGTCATCCTAGCGATTCTCTACTGGAATCGCCGCCTCGCCCTGACCCAGGCGGCCTTGCAGCACAGCAAGCGCCGCTTCGAGGAGATGGCGCGACTCATTCCGGTCGGGCTCTTCAGCGCGCGCTATCTGGCGGACGGACGCGACTCGCTGGATTATCTCAGCCCACGCGCGCTCGACCTCCTCGGGCTCGAGGCAACCAACACCGGCATGCGGCGCATGGATCAGCTCTTCGCCCTGGCGCACCCCGAGGATCAGCCCGAGCTTTTGCGCTACCGTCAGGCCATCATCGCGCAACAGGCCGACTGCCAGTGGGAGGGGCGCATGCTTCGCAACGGCGAGACGCGCTGGTACCGCCTGGAGGCCATGGCCGCGCCACAGGCTAACGGCGCCTGTCTCTGGCAGGGCATCATCAGCGATATCACCCTGCAAAAGGAGAGCGAAACCGCCCTGATCGGCGCCCGCCTGGCCGCCGAGGCGGCAAATCGCGCGAAAAGCGATTTTCTCGCCAACATGAGCCACGAGATTCGCACCCCCATGAACGCGGTGCTCGGCATGCTGCGTCTCTGTCTCGAAACCCCGCTCGACGGAACCCAGCGCGACTATCTGCAACAGGCCGAACAGGCCGCCGGCAGGCTGCTCGCGCTGCTGAACGACATTCTCGATCTCTCCAAGGTCGAGGCGGGGCTGACGCATCTCGAAGAGCGGCCTTTCGCGCTGTCCGGCGTGCTGGAGGATGTCCGCCTGCTGATTGCCCAGCAGGCCGCCAGCAAGGGGCTCGTGCTGAGCATCGAGTCAGACCCCAGGATACCGCCGGCCCTGTGCGGCGATCCCATGCGGCTGACCCAGGTGCTCATCAATCTGGCCAGCAACGCGGTGAAGTTCACCGAACAGGGACAGGTTGAGATTCAGGTGCGCCTTGAGCGCCAAGAAGCCGGGAGGCTCTGGCTGCGCTTCGCGGTGCGCGACACGGGCATCGGCCTGAGCGAGGAGCAGATCGCGCGACTCTTTCAGCCCTTTCACCAGGCCGACACCTCCATCAGCCGCCGCTATGGCGGCACCGGGCTTGGACTTTCCATCAGCAAGCGGCTGGCAAGGCTCATGGAGGGCGACATCCTGGTCAGCAGCCGTCCTGGCGAGGGCAGCACCTTCAGCCTGCTGGCCGGGCTGGGCCTCGCCCCCCGCGACCAGGAGCCGGACGACCGGGCCTCGTCAGGCAGCGGCGCTGTTGCCCCGGTGGCGGCGTCCATGGCGCCGGCCGAGACGGCGGACGAACAGCAGACAGGCAACGGCGAGCGCGAACCGACACCGGATGCCCTGCGTCGGGCCGCCCCTCTCCTGAAGGAACTCAGCCTGCTCGCGGGCGCCTTCGAGGCGGCGACGGAGGACTATTTTCTGGCCCATCGGCACACGCTGGCCGAGGCGCTGAGCGCGGACGAACTGACCATGCTCGCCCGAGAGATCCATCATTACCGCTTCCCCGAGGCGCTGAGTCTGCTGCGCCAGATTGAGGAGCGACTGACCGAGTCACCCCCGCCGTCGAGGCCCTGAACCCGAGGCCCCTGGGCGGCTCGACCTGCGGCCAGGCTCACGCCTCCCCCCGGGTCAATGGGCATCGCGCCGGCTCAAGGATGTCCGGGAATCCTGTCGAGCGGCTATAATCCGCGCCTTCTTGTTTGTTTCAGTGAGTGGGTGTCGTGAAGTCAGCGCAGATGCAAGGAACCAACCAACAACCGAGCACACCGCCGGCCTGGGAAATCCCCGCCGGTCTCGACTATGAAGACATCCTCTATGAGCAGGCCGAGGGCATCGCCAAGATCACCATCAACCGGCCCGAGGTGCGCAACGCCTTCCGTCCGCGCACGGTGCGCGAGCTGATCGACGCCTTTCATCGCGCCCATATGGACCCGGCCATCGGCGTCATCATCCTCACCGGCGCGGGCGAGCTGGCCTTCTGCTCGGGCGGCGATCAGCGCGTGCGCGGCGATGGCGGCTACAAGGACGAGGCCGGCACCGAGCATCTCAACGTGCTCGAACTCCAGCGCCAGATCCGCACCCTGCCCAAGCCGGTAGTGGCCATGGTGGCCGGCTATGCCATCGGCGGCGGCCATGTGCTGCATCTGGTCTGCGATCTGACCATCGCCGCCGACAACGCGCGCTTCGGTCAGACCGGACCGCGCGTGGGGAGCTTCGATGCCGGCTTTGGCGCCGGACTCATGGCGCGCACCGTGGGCCTGAAAAAGGCCAAGGAGATCTGGTTCCTGTGCCGTCAGTACGACGCC
>JAFGTZ010000079.1 GCA_016938795.1 Chromatiaceae bacterium
TCACCGTCTCGATGGCGTCCCTGTGGTACCAGCGGCGGTGGCCATGGAGCTGCTGGCCGAATTCGTCCAGGCCGGCTGGCCCGAGCACCCCCTGGTTGAGTTGCGCGAGCTGCGGGTGCTCCAGGGCATCACGCTTCCTGCGGATGCCCCACGCACCGTGCGGCTCTGGGCGCGCGCCACCCCCTCAGCCGAACCCAATCCTCTGGAAGTAACCGCCGAGATTCGCCTTCCCGAGGGTGATCGTCCCTGCTATCGGGCCACTCTGGTGCTTGGCGGCCTGACGACCAAGGCCGCCAGCGGCGCACCAGCCGCGCTCCAGAACGGCCAGACGGTCTCGGCCTCCGATGCCTATGGGCTGCACTGTTTCCACGGCCCAGCCTTCCAGCTTCTGCAAGGCGAGGCGCGCGTGGATAGCGCCGGGGTCGATGGCGAACTCATCGCCAGTCATCCCACGGACTGGGTGCAGGGGGGCGCCAAGGGGTCGTCCTGGCTGTTCGATCCCGGCGTGGTGGATACGCTCTTGCAAAGCGTCATCCTCTGGGCGCGGCTGGAACGAGACAGCTATCCACTCCCGAACCGCTTTGGCCGGCTGGTGCGCCATGGCGCCTTGCCAGCTAATCAACGGCTGCGCTTTACCAGCCGCGTGGCGGACCGCACCGACAGCCTGCTGGAGGTGGATTTTCTGGTGCTGGATACCGAAGGCCGTGTGCAGCTCGAACTTCAGCGCGTTGAGACCAGCCATAGCCCAGCCCTGAAGCGTCTCGCGCCCGCGCGTCGGGATTGAACTCAGGCGCCCCGATTCACCTCAAAGACCGACCGAACCCAAGCGACCATGGCCAGCTCCAATCAAGACGACATCGCCATTATCGGACTTTCAGGAGTCTTCGCAGGCAGCCCGAATATCGACACTTTCTGGCGCAATATCCTTGAGAAACGCGATCAGATCTGCGAGGCGCCCGATAGCTGGGCCATGCCCTGGTACGATCCCGAAGATCAGAATCAGGGTATCGATTCGGCGCGCATTCGCACGCGCAAGGTGGGACTGCTGGGCGATCTGGCGGTTTTTCATCCGCTTGAGTTTGGAATTCCGCCCAAGGCCGTCGAGGGCGATCCGGCGCATTACCTGGCGCTGCAACTCGCAGGCGATGCCTTGCGCGATGCCGGTTACTGGGATCGCGATTTCAACCGGGAGCGCACCGGCGTCATTCTGGGCCATGGGTCCAATCCCAATCGTGGCGATATTCTCGGGATGCAGTACGGCCTGGTCATCGACCAAACCCTGGATTTGCTCGCCCAGCTCATGCCCGACGTCAGCGAGGAACGACGCAACACCCTGCGCGCCGCCCTCAAGCGCAGCCTGCCCAAGATCGAGATTGAACAGGCCCCCACCCTGATCTCAAATATCATCAGTGGCCGCATTTCCAATCGACTCAACCTCATGGGACCAAACTATCTGGTCGATTCAGCCTGCTCTTCGAGTCTAATTGCATTGGATCTTGGAATGCGTGATCTGCGCTCGGGACGCTGCGACATGATGCTCATCGGCGGCGTGCAGGCCTCCATGCCGGCCCAGATCTATATGCTCTTCCAGCAAATCGGCGCCCTGGCGCATGGCGATATCCGCCCCTTCGATGCCAGCGCCAATGGCACCCTGCTCGGTGAGGGCGTGGGATTCGCGGTCATCAAGCGGCTTGCCGACGCGCGACGTGATGGAGATCGCATCTATGCCATTCTCAAGGGTGTTGGGGTGGCGAGCGATGGCAAGGGCATGGGATTGCTCGCCCCGCGGGTCGAGGGCGAAGCCCTGGCCATCCGCCGCGCCTATGAGCAAAGCGGGATCGACCCGACCACCATTGAGCTGATCGAGGCCCATGGCACCGGCATTCCGTTGGGTGATCGCACCGAACTCCAGGCGCTCGGCCAGATTTTCGGAGAGCGGCGCGGCCGCTTGCCGCACTGCGCCATCGGTTCGGTGAAGTCCATGATCGGACACTGCATTCCAGCCGCCGGCATCGCGAGCCTCATCAAAACCAGTCTGGCGCTCCATCACAAGCTCTTGCCGCCCACCCTCTGCGAGTCGGTGAATCCCGATCTTGGCATGGAGCGCACGCCGTTTTACGTCAATACAGCGACCAGACCCTGGGTGCATGGCGGCCCACTGCCACGGCGCGCCGGGATCAATGCCTTTGGA
>JAFGTZ010000496.1 GCA_016938795.1 Chromatiaceae bacterium
CCCGCTCACCGGCGCCATCGAGAGCCGCGCCGAAACGCTCCCCGAGATCATCCGCGAGATGCTGCTCGCGCGCACCAGCGAGCGCCAAGGCCGCGTCATCGACCAGGACGCCGGCGCCTCCATGGAAGCCAAGAAGCAGGAGGGCTATTTCTGATGTCCCAAACACCCGAACACACCCCAGAACACGCCCCAGAGCACGTCCAGGCGATTGCCGAGGTCGAGGCCTATCTGCGCGCCCAGGAAGACAAGACGCTGCTGCGCTTCATTACCTGCGGCTCGGTCGATGACGGCAAGTCCACCCTGCTCGGGCGTCTGCTCTACGACTGTCAGCTCCTGTTCGAGGATCAGCTCGCGAACCTCGCGAACGACTCGGCGCGCTTTGGCACCACGGGCAGCGGCAATCTCGACCTGGCGCTGCTCGTCGATGGCCTGGCCGCCGAACGCGAGCAGGGCATCACCATTGATGTGGCCTACCGCTTCTTCACCACCGACCGGCGCAAGTTCATCGTCGCCGACACCCCGGGGCACGAGCAGTACACCCGCAACATGGCCACCGGCGCCTCGACCGCCGAGGCCGCCGTGCTGCTGGCCGACGCGCGCAAGGGAGTGCTCACCCAGACCCGACGCCACAGCTACATCGTCTCGCTGCTCGGCATCCGGCATCTGGTGCTGGCGGTCAACAAGATGGATCTGGTCGATTGGGATCAGGCCAGTTTCGAGCGCATCGCCGCCGACTATCGCGCATTTGCCGGTCAGCTTGGCATCCAGCATGTGAGCTGCATCCCGGTCTCGGCCATCACCGGCGACAATGTGAGCCGCCCCTCCGAGGCCATGCCCTGGTATCAGGGGCCGACGCTGCTGGGTTATCTGGAAGCGCTGGAGGTGGAGCGCGACGAGTCGCATCGTCCCTTCCGCTTCCCGGTGCAGTGGGTGAATCGGCCCAATCTGGATTTTCGCGGCTTCAGCGGCACCATCGCCGGGGGCGAGGTGCGCCTCGGTGAGACCCTGGTGGCGCTGCCGGCGGGCAAAACCTCGCGCCTCGCGCGCATTGTGACCGCCGATGGCGAGCCCGACACGGCCAGCGCCGGCGAGGCGGTGACCCTGGTGCTGGAGGACGAAATCGACATCTCGCGCGGCGATCTGATTGCCGCCGCCGACGCGCGCCCCGAGGTGGCCGATCAGTTCGCCGCCCATCTGGTGTGGATGGACGAGCAGCCCTTGCTCCCCGGGCGCTCCTATCTGCTGCGCACCGCGACCGCCACGGTCAATGCCCAGGTCACCGAGATCAAGCATCGCGTCAACGTCAACACCCTGGAGCACATCGCGGCCAAGCATCTCGACCTCAACGACGTGGCCGTGTGCAACATCGCGCTCGATCGCGCCCTGCCCTTCGATGCCTACCGCGACAACCGCGCCACCGGCAGCTTCATCCTCATCGACCGCCTGACCAACGCCACCGTCGGCTGCGGCATGATCGACTTCGCGCTGCGCCGCGCCTCGAACATCCACCAGCACCCCATGAAGGTGGACAAGGCCGCGCGCGCTGCGGCCAACGGGCAGCAGCCCTGCGTGCTCTGGTTCACCGGACTCTCGGGCGCAGGCAAATCCACCGTGGCCGATCTGGTCGAGCAGCGACTCCATGCCCTGGGGCGGCGCACCATGGCGCTCGATGGCGACAACGTGCGCCACGGGCTCAATCGCGACCTGGGCTTCACCGACGAGGACCGGGTGGAGAACATCCGCCGCGTGGCCGAGGTGGCGCGGCTCATGGTCGAGGCGGGCCTGATCGTCTGCGTGAGCTTCATCTCACCCTTTCGCAGCGAGCGGCGGCTCGCGCGCGAGCTGCTCGACGAGGGCGAATTTCTGGAGATCTTCGTCGATGCGCCGCTTGAGGTGTGCGAGGCGCGCGATCCCAAGGGGCTCTATAAGAAGGCGCGCGCGGGCCAAATCCCCAACTTCACCGGCATCGGCAGCCCTTACGAGCCGCCCGAGGCTCCCGAGCTGCGTCTCGATGCGGGTCGCGAGCCGCCCGAGGCGCTCGCCGAGCGGGTCATCGCGCTGCTCACCGAGCGCGGCATGATCTAACCGCGCAAGCCCCGGCCGCTGGACGGTCAAGGAAAAACAAAAAACTGATTTGCGATTGGTCTACATGGAGAGACCGCCAGATGCCTCCCATCGAGAAGCCCTATGCCGAGTCCTGCGACCAGAACCGCGAGCCCATCCTGGCGGTGCTCGCGCCTCTGTTGCGTGCGCGCCGCCGACTGCTCGAAATCGGCAGCGGCACCGGACAACATGGGGTCTACTTTGGGGCCGCCCTCCCCCATCTGACCTGGCAATGCAGCGACCGGGCCGAGCAGCTTCCAGGGATTCGCCAGTGGATCGCCGAGGCGGGTCTGAGCAACCTCCCGCCACCGCTCGAACTCGATGTGCTGAAGTCCTGGCCGGCCGGGCGCTTCGAGGCCATCTTCAGCGCCAATACCGCCCACATCATGGGGCTCGACGCGGTCGAGGCGATGTTTGCCGGTGTCGGCGCCCATCTGGAACCAGGCGGCCTGTTTGCGCTCTATGGTCCCTTCAGTCGTGATGGCCGACACACCAGCCCGAGCAATGCCCGTTTCGATGCCTGGCTGCGCGCCCAGGATCCGGCCATGGGGGTGCGCGACCAGCGCCAACTTGAGCCATTCGCGGCGGCGCATGGTCTGGAACTCATCGCCGAACACGCCATGCCCGTGAACAATCTCACCCTGGTGTGGGAGCGGAGATGAACGCTCAAACCCAGCCCAACGCCTCCTGTCCCTGCGGCTCCAATCGCCCCTTCGACGCCTGTTGTGGTCCCCATCTGTCCGGCCAGATGCTCCCGCCGACGGCCGAGGCCCTGATGCGCTCGCGCTACAGCGCCTTTGCCACCGGGCAGGCCGACTATCTGCTTGCCACCTGGCATCCGACAACCCGTCCGGCCACGCTGACCCTGGAGCCCGGAATCCGCTGGCTCGGTCTCAAGATCCTGAGTACCGAAGCCGGGGGCGCGACGGATCAGGAGGGTTGGGTGACGTTCGTCGCCCGCTCCAAGCTCCAGGGCCGCGCCCAGCGCCTCCAGGAGCGCAG
>JAFGTZ010000497.1 GCA_016938795.1 Chromatiaceae bacterium
GCGCGCGCGAGCGCATCGAGCAGGGCGGCGAGACGCGCCGCGCGGGTCTTGATGAGCAGCAGCGTCTCGCTCGCCTGCTCGATACGCGCCTCCCACCGATAGATGGAGGTCAGGCCCGGCAGCACATTGACACAGGCGGCCAGGCGGCTCTCGACCAGTTGTTCGGCGAGGCGGGTGGCGGTGTCGTGGTCTGGGCAGGTGCAGTAGATCAAATGATAGGAGGCGTCCATAGGCTCTGGCATGAGGGCTCGGGCGTCGGTTAGCAGGGGCTGTGCGGCGTGCTGGCAAGTCATCCTGAGCAGGGGGGCGACGTCCGTCAAGCCGTCGTCCTTGCATTCGTGGGCACGAGATGGCAGGTTCAACCCGATCGGGCGCTTTCCCGTCCCCTGTTGCGACGGCCCGCGCCGTCCTTCCCACCCGAACCGAGACATTTGACGTGCCTATTCTGTTCCTGCTGCTGTTTTTCATCGCATTGCCGCTGATCGAACTCTATGTGCTCATTCAGGTCGGCACCGAGATTGGCGCCCTGAGCACCATCCTGCTGTCCATCCTCACCGCCATCCTGGGCACCGCCCTGGTGCGCCATCAGGGTCTGAGTCTGCTGATGCGCGTACATCGCCAGCTCGATCGCGGCGAGACGCCCGCGCTGGAGGTGCTCGATGGCGCCTTGCTGCTGGTGGCCGGGCTCTTTCTGCTGCTGCCGGGCTTTCTGACCGATACGGTTGGTTTTCTGCTGCTGCTCCCGCCGCTGCGCCAGTGGCTCATCCGCCGCACGCTGCCGCTGGCGCCGCTCACTCCGGGGGCTGAGCCGCCGCGCGAGGGTCCGCGCGTCATCGAGGGCGAATATCGCCGCGAGGATTGAGCTCGGTAGCGTACCTAATCCCTGACCCAACCGCCGCGCTTCTTTGGAAATGCGGCTGTTTGTCATGCCTGGGTGGAATGGTACGCGGTGCGTACCCCACGGAGCTTTCCCCATGCACCATCCCATCGACCCCAAGATCGACTGCGTGTTCAAGGCGCTGCTTGGCTCAGAATCCAACCGC
>JAFGTZ010000498.1 GCA_016938795.1 Chromatiaceae bacterium
GTCTGCGCATCGACAACATCAGCCATCGCGTCAGCGCCAACGGGCGCCCGGTCGAGGTGGCGCCCACCGAATATCGGCTGCTGCATTTCTTCATGACCCATGCCGATCGCGCCTTCAGCCGTTCGCAACTGCTCGATCAGGTGTGGGGCGATCAGGTCTATGTCGAGGAGCGCACCGTCGATGTGCATGTGCGCCGTCTGCGCAAGGCGCTCGAAGCCACCGGGCACGACCGCCTGCTCCAGACCGTGCGCGGCGTCGGTTACCGCTTTTCCGATAAATCCTGAGCCCTGGCGCTCAGCAGCTGAACCCGTGCGGCCATAGCATCATGCGTCAAGCCCTGCTGTTTGAGGTCAATCTCTTTCTGCTGCCTGGCCTGCTCGGCGCACTGCCCTGGCTCATGGCGGACGGGCCGCTGTGGCTTGTGCCCCTGGCATTGCTGCCCGCTGCGGCGCGTCATCTCTATCGCCTGGTTCATCTCAGCCTCCTGATCCGGCGCCATCACCGGCTCGCGCCGCCCTTCCCGCTCGGACTCTGGGGCGAGATCTATCGCGCCATCGCCCACTACCAGCAGCGCGGACGCAAGGGGCGCAAGCGCCAGATCCGCTTCACCCGGCGCTTTCGCGAGGCCGCTAACGCCGTGCCCGACGCCCTGGTCATTCTCGACAAGCACCACCGCATCGAATGGGCCAACCCGGCGGCGGCAGCCCTGATGAACATTCACTGGCCCGAGGCCGACGGCTGCTGCTTCACTGACCTCCTGGCCCAGCCGGATCTGGACGATTTCATCGAGGCCGGCGAATACATGCGCCCGCTCGACATCGCGCCCGCGCACAATCGCGCGCTCATGCTCTCGCTGCGCATCACGCCCTTTGGCGAGCGCAAGAAGCAGCGTCTGGTGGTGGGTCGCGACATCACCAAGATCTATCACCTCAACATGATTCGGCGCGACTTCGTGGCCAATGCCTCGCACGAGCTGCGCACCCCGCTGACCGTCATCGGCGGCTTTCTGGAAACGCTGCTCGATGCGCCCGCCACCCCCGAGCCCCACCGCCGCCCGCTCACCCTGATGCACAATCAGACCGAGCGCATGCGCTCCATCATCGAGGATCTGCTCACCCTCTCGCGCCTGGAAATGCATGATCAGCCCAAGGATCAGGAGGTGGTCGATGTGCCCGACGAGCTGCAACTCATCGTGCAGGAGGCCCAGGCGCTCAGCAACGGTCGCCACCAGATCCTGAGCGACATCGACGACACGCTCCTGCTGCACGGCAGCCAACCCGAACTGCGCAGCGCCTTCTCGAATCTGGTCTTCAACGCCGTGAAGCACACCCCCGAGGGCACCTGCATCAGCGTTCGGTGGTGCGAGGAAAAAGACGAGGCGATCTTCAGCGTCGCCGACAATGGCCCCGGTATCGCCCCGGAGCATCTGCCGCGCCTGACTGAGCGCTTTTATCGCATCGACACCGCGCGCTCGCGCGAATCCGGCGGCACCGGGCTTGGGCTTGCCATCGTCAAGCATGTGCTCAACCGTCACAATGCCCAGCTCAGCATCTCCAGCGAGCCAGGCCATGGCGCCCTCTTCAGCAGCCGCTTCGAGCGCCAGCGCATCGAGCGCCGCCAGGGCGCCGAGCCAAGCGCCATCCTGTACTTCCCCAGAGTGCAACACGCCACACCACCGCCACCGCCCGCGCAACGCCTCGGCTGAACCAACAGCGCCGCGCGGCTGAAGGATGCCGGCGCTTGTGCGAAGATCAGCACCCAGCCTCGGCCAAGGCCACCCCCGCAGGCCGAGCGGATTGCGATCATTCAGGAGCCGTTGTCATGTTTGAAGCCACCAAGGTCGGGCGATCAGTCAGCAAGCAGGATTTCAAGGAGCAGCAGGAGACGCTGCGCACCGAGTTGCTGGCCGCCCAACGCGAGCTGCGCGCCGCCGGGGTGCCGCTTGTGGTGCTCATCTCCGGAATCGAGGCCGCCGGCAAGGGCGAGGTGGTCAACCGTCTGAACGAATGGCTCGACACCCGCGGCGTCCAGACCTTCGCCTTCTGGGATCTCACCGACGAGGAGCGCGAGCGCCCGCGCTTCTGGCGCTTCTGGCGCTCGCTCCCGGCGCGCGGCGACATCGCCATCCTCTTCGGCGGCTGGTACCAGACCCCCATCGAGCAACGCTTTCAGGAACTCTGCTCCGAGGCCGAACTGGATGCCGAACTCAACCGCATCGTCGATTTCGAGCGCATGCTGACCCAGGACGGCACCCTGATCGTGAAGTTCTGGTTTCACATGTCCGAAGAGGATCAGCGAGACCGGCTCAAGGAACTCTCGCGCGATGATCGCAGCCGCTGGAAGATGGCGCCCGACAAAAGCCGCTTTTCCGAGCACTATGCCGCCTTCGAACAGGTGGCCGAGCGGGTCATCATGCACACCGATCGCGGCTCCAGCCCCTGGTATCTCATCGAGGCCGGCAACCGACGCTATCGCGACCTCACGGTCGGCAAGACCCTGCTCCATGCCATGCGCGCGCGTCTCGCCGAGCCGCAAACCGAAGAACCCACGCTGGCCATCGGCAGCCCCGAGCTGCCCAGCGGCGAGCAGGCCCAAATCACCCTGCTCGATCAGCTCGATCTCTCGCTCGCGCTTGATCGCGACGACTACAAGACCGAACTCAAGCGTCTCCAGTCCGAGCTGAACGAACTCGCCTGGACGGCCTACAACCGCAAGCGCTCCACCGTGCTGGTGTTCGAGGGCGTGGATGCCGGCGGCAAGGGCGGCGCCATCCGGCGCATTACCCACGCCATCGATGCCCGTCTCTATCGCGCCATTCCCATCGCCGCGCCGAGCGACGAGGAAAAGGCCCACCACTATCTGTGGCGCTTCTGGCGGCATATCCCGCGCGCTGGCTACATCACGCTCTACGATCGCTCCTGGTACGGTCGGGTGCTGGTCGAGCGGGTCGAGGGCTTCGCGCGCCTCGCGGAGTGGCGCCGCGCCTATTCCGAAATCAACCGCTTCGAGGAACAGCTAGTCGATAGCGGCATCATCCTGCTCAAGTTCTGGCTGCACATCAGCCAGGACGAACAGCTCGCGCGCTTTCGCGACCGCGAGAACGTGCCCTACAAGCGCTACAAAATCACCGAGGAAGACTGGCGCAATCGCGAAAAATGGCCCCAGTATAAGGAGGCGGTCAACGAGATGGTGGTGCGCACCAGCACCCGCCACGCGCCCTGGACCCTGGTCGAGGGCAACGACAAGCCCCATGCCCGCATCAAGGTGTTGCGCACCATCTGCGATGCACTCAC
>JAFGTZ010000080.1 GCA_016938795.1 Chromatiaceae bacterium
CACCCTACAAACAACGGTGCGCAATGCGCACACTACAAGTCACGGAGTCGCCGCCATGCAAGTGGGAGTTGCCTACGCCAGCCGCTTCAAACAGACCTGGCTAAGCCTGGATGTCCCCGAGGGCAGCACCATTGCCGAGGCCATCGAGCGCTCGGGGCTCTTGGCCCAGTATCCGGAGATCGACCTGCGCGAGAACCGCGTTGGCATCTTCGGGCGTCTCGCCAAGCTCGACGCCGTGCTCAAGCCCGGCGAACGGGTGGAGATCTACCGCCCCATCACCGCCGATCCCGAGACCATCGAGCGGCGTGATCGCTGAGCGGGTGACGTGCAGCCGCGTCCACGCGGCCTCGCGGACGTTAGTCAGGATTGAAGACAAAGAGGCGGGAACAGCCAGGAAGGCGTCTCCCGTGGCCATCACCCAGCCCGGAGCAGTCGGGGAAAACCAAACAACTGATGTGCGATTGGCATCACAGGGGAGATGACTCGGGGCGCATGAAAGGCGACCCCGAGCCGAGCTCTTCAGTACGCCTCAGTTGAGCGCAACCTCTTCGCCCGAGGCCACATAGATGGCGCGCTCGGCGATGTTGGTGGCGCGATCGGCGACGCGCTCGTAGTAATGCACCACCCAGAGCAAACGGGTGCCGGCAAGCGTGAAATCGCTGTCCTGGCGCATTTTCTCCAGCACCTCATCGAGCAGTTCGCGCTCGGCACGATCCACGGCAGATTCAGCCGCCACCGCAACCCGCGCCGTTGTCGCATCGCTGCCCGAGGCAAAGGCATTGAGCGCCGCGTCAAACATCTCGATGGCTGTTTCGCCAATGCGCGCCACGGCCTCGACCAGCTCGGGCGGAAAACGCATGTCAGCCGATTTCTGAACCAGCTCGGCGATATCGGTAGCATAGTCGCCCACACGCTCCAGCTCGGCGGCCAGCTCCATGCAGGAACCCACGGCGCGCAGCTCCTCGCCCGCCGGCTTGTAGGCGGCAAGCGTGACCAGACATTCCTGCTCCAGCACGCGCCGCTGCTGATTGACCAGGCTATCCTCGGCGATGATGCGCGCCGCCACCTCGACATCGTGCGCGCGCAGGGCGCTCAGTGAGTGGCGCAAGGCCTGGGTGACCAACTGACCCAGGGAGGCAATGGATGCCTGTAATTGTTCGCGTCGCTTATGCACTAGGCTCATGCTGTCAACCATCGCTGGATTCCTCAGTCTCGCAATGATGAAGCAGGGGCGCGGAAAAAGCGACCCCGCCGATGATGAAGCGGATCATCATCGCATCGGATTGTTGCAAATTAGAGTCTTCCAGCCGCCCAAGCCAGGCCGGCCGGATCGTGCGCCTCAGTTCAGCGGCAGGGTCAGGCCATCCTTGCCGCTATCCTTGAGCCGCGCACGCGCCTCCTCCGCCGCGCGCTTGCTGCCATAGGGGCCGATGCGCACGCGATGATAGACCTCACCGCTGGCCAGGGTCACGGTTTGAAGATGACTGGAGAGACCGAGCATCCCGAGCTCGGCACGCAGACGCTCGGCATCGGCGGCGCGCTTGAAGGAGCCGACCTGAACGACAAAGGATGATCCGCTTGACGGAGGAGAGGGTGGAGCGGGCTTGGGCGCGGGCGGGGCCGGCTCGGCGGCCTGGGGTGGCGCCTCGGGCTCGACGGGAGGACGCGGACGAGGCGCGGGCGGCGGCAGTTCGCCCGTGTCGATCTCGACCTCGGTATCGCGCAGCAACTGCGGAAACTGAAAACTCGGCTGAACCGGCACCGGGCGCTGCGCGCGCGTCTCGGGCGTGGCGGCGGGCTCGGGCGCGGACGGCTGTTGTGTCCAGTAAAGGCTCGTGCCCGCTGCCCCGAGCAAGGCCCCGAAGAGGAACCACCAGACACAGGAGCGCCCCTGATGCCGCTTGAGCGGCGTCGAGGAGGATCGGGGCGCGGCTCCGCGTCGGTAGTCCCGTGGCATCTTACATGGTCTCCGGGGCCGAGACGCCAATCAGACCCAGACCGTTGCGCAATACCTGGCGCGTGGCGAGGATGAGCTTGATGCGCGCATCGCGCAGCGCGCTGTCCTCGACCAGGAAGGGATGGGCGTTGTAGTAGGTATGCAGATCGTTTGCCAGCTCGCGCAGATAGTGGGTGAGCTGATGCGGCTCGGCCTTGAGCGCGGCCTGCTCGACCACCTCGGGATAGCGCCCGAGCGTGCGCAGCAGTGCCTGCTCGTGGGGTTCGACGAGTCGCTCCAGATGGGTGGCGCTGGCGCTCGGCTCGATGGCCAAGCCGCGCTCGGCCGCCTGGCGCAGCACGGCGCAGATGCGCGCATGGGCGTATTGCACGTAGTAGACCGGATTGTCCGAGGACTCGGACTTGGCCAGATCGAGATCGAAGTCGAGATGCTGCTCGCAGCGGCGCATCACGTAGAAGAAACGCGCCGCATCGCGCCCGACCTCACGGCGCAGCTCGCGCAGGGTGACGAACTCGCCCGAGCGGGTGGACATCTGCGCCTTCTCACCGCCCCGGTAGAGAATGGCAAACTGCACCAGCAGCACATCGAGCCGGCTGGCATCGTCGCCGAGCGCCTGAAGCGCCGCCTTCACGCGTGGCACATAACCGTGATGATCCGCGCCCCAGATGTCGATGACCCGATCAAAGCCGCGTTCGAGCTTGTCCATGTGATAGGCGATGTCGGAGGCAAAATAGGTGCTCTGGCCGTTCTCGCGCACCACCACGCGGTCCTTCTCGTCGCCGAAGTCGGTGGAGCGGAACCAGAGCGCACCCTGTTGCTCATAGACATGCCCCGACTCGCGCAGCCGCTCGATGGCCTTGTTGACCGCACCGCGCTCGGTGAGCGAGCGCTCCGAGTACCATTCCTGATACTCGACCCCAAACTCGGCGAGATCGGCGCGAATGTCATCGAGAATGGTGTTCAGACCCAGCTCGAAGACGTAGCGATAGCGATTGTCGCCCAGACCCTGCTTGGCCGCCGCGATGAGCGCGTCGATGTGCGCCTCCTTATCGCCAGCCTGATCGGCGGGCTCACCCTCCAGGGGCGCATCGGGCGGCAGGGCGGCGAACAGCTCGGCCGTGTCCACCCGATAGTCGTCGCCATGCTCGCGGTGGAGCGTCGCGGCGATGTCCCAGACATAGTCGCCCCGATAGCCGTTGCTCGGGAAACGCAGCGCCTCGCCGCAGAGTTCCAGATAACGCAGCCACACCGAGGTGGCCAGAATATCCATCTGGCGCCCGGCGTCGTTGACGTAGTACTCGCGGTGTACCTCGAAGCCCACGGCCTGGAGTAGATCGGCCACCACGGCGCCATAGGCCGCGCCGCGTCCGTGGCCCACATGCAGCGGCCCGGTTGGATTGGCCGAGACGAATTCGACCTGCACGCGCTGCCCGGCGCCGAGACGACTGCGCCCGAAGTCGTGACCCTGCTCCAGAATGCGCGGCACCAGCTCCTGATAAGCGCGCTCGGCCAGCGTGAAGTTGATAAAGCCGGGACCGGCAATCTCCAGACGCGCCACCTCGGATGACTCGGGCAAGGCCGCCACCAGACGTTCGGCCAGATCGCGCGGCTTCAGGCGCGCGGGCTTGGCAAGCACCAGGGCGATGTTAGTGGCGAAATCGCCATGGGCAGGGTCGCGGGCGCGCTCCAGTTGCGGCTCGGGGCGCTCGGCATCGCCGAGAACGCCGTCCTCGGCGAGCCGATCCAGCGCCTGACGAAGAAGATCGAGGATGTGTTGCTTCATGGAACTCTTAAAACATTGGCTCTACGCCCGAGGGCGCTGAGCCTGACGGACGCATCGACTGGAATGATGAATGATGCTGGCGCGCCGCGGCGAGACCATGTAAGGCGCGATCCATGCCGGCAAGCATACCCGAATCGGCCCAGCCTGGCCTATCCCGAGAGGCTGTTCAGAGCATGTCCTGAGGATCGACATCGAGCGACCAGCGCAGCCCCTTGCCGCCCTTCAGACGCGCCAGTGCAGCGCGCCAGCGCGCGAGCAGCCGCTGCATCAGCAGCCGATCGGCGCATTGCAGCAAAAGCTGCGCACGATGGCGCCCGGCGCGACGCTCCAAGGGTGCGGGCACCGGGCCGAAGACCGCCAGACGCGGCTCGCCAAGCGCCTCGGCCTGCTCGCGCGCGGCGCGCAGAAAGGCCATGGCGGTCTCGGCCTCGGGCGCCTCGGCGCGCGCCAGCGCCAGATAGCTGAAGGGCGGCAGTCCCGCCGCCTCGCGCTCGGCCAGGGCGGCCTCGGCAAAGCCGCTGTAACCGTGCGCGAGCAGCGATTGCAGCAGCGGATGCTCGGGGTGGCGGGTTTGCAGCACCACCCGCCCCGGACGCTCGGCGCGACCGGCGCGCCCGGCCACCTGCACCATGAGCTGCGCCGCGCGCTCGGGGGCGCGAAAGTCGCTGGCGTAGAGCATCTGATCGAGATCCAGCACCCCGACCAGGGTCACGCCCGGAAAGTCATGCCCCTTGGCAAGCATCTGGGTGCCGAGCAGGATGCCGGTCTCGCCCCGGCGCACCCCATCGAGCAGACGCGCCAGTTCACCCTTGCGCCGCGTGCTGTCGCGGTCGATGCGCGCCACCGCCACATCGGGAAAGAGCGCGCCGAGCTCATCCTCCAGACGCTCGGTGCCGCGCCCGATCATGCGCAGCTCCTCGCTCCCGCAGCCCGGGCAGCGCTCGGGCAGGCGCGCCGACCAACCGCAGTGATGGCACCACAGCCGCCGCTCGCCAAGATGCAGCGTCAGGCGTCGGTCGCAATGCGGACAGCTCCCCACCCAGCCACAGGCATGGCAGGTGAAGAGCGGCGCATAGCCGCGCCGGTTAAGAAAGAGCAGCACCTGATTGCCCGCTGCAAGCTGCTCGTGCATGGCCTCGCGCAGCACCGGCGAGAGTCCGGCGCGCAGCGGCTGGGCGCGGATGTCGAGAAGACGGATGCTCGGCGCGCTGGCCCCGCCGGCGCGCTGTGGCAAACACAGCCAGGCGTAGCGACCGAGACGCGCGTTGTGCAGCGTTTCCAGCGCGGGCGTGGCCGAGCCGAGCAGCACCGGACAGCCCGCGAGCTGGGCGCGACGCACCGCCAGATCGCGCGCCGAGTAGCGAAAGCCCTCCTGCTGCTTGAGCGAGGCGTCATGCTCCTCATCGACCAGAATCAGGCCCAGATGCGGCAGCGGCGTAAACACCGCCGAGCGGGTGCCAAGCACCACCCCGGCCTCGCCGCTGGCCGCACGCTGCCAGCCGCGCTCGCGCTCGCTCGCGTTGAGCGCCGAGTGCAGCACCACCTGCACAGCGGGCAGACGCGCGCGCAGCCGCTCGCGAAGCTGGGGTGTGAGTCCAATCTCGGGCACCAGAAGCAGGGTCTGGCGCCCGGCGGCGAGCATCTCGGCGATGAGCCGGATATAGACCTCGGTCTTGCCGCTGCCAGTGACCCCATCGAGCAGAAAGGCGCGAAAGCTCGCACGCGACTCCAGCACCGCCGCCACCGCCGTCGCCTGCTCGGGGTTGAGCGCCGGCCCCTCGGCGGCGGGCGCGACGGGCGCAAGGTGCTCGCCGGACGCAAGCCGGCAATCCTCGATCAGCGCCTTGGCGCGCAGCCCCCGCAGGGCCGCGCCACTCTCGCCGAGACGTTCGCGCAGCTGGTGCAGGGCCAGCCCCTCGGGCGCGGCGCGCAGCAGCTCCAGCAGCTCACGCTGACGCGGGGCACGACTGAGATCCTCGGGCGCGAGCGCGCGCCCTGCGGCGCTCAGGCGCACGCCCGGCATATCCATCTCCAGCAGCGCCTCGGGCGCACGCAGACGCGCCGGCAGGGCGCTGAAGATCACCTCGCCGAGCGGATGCTGATAGTAGGCGCTCGCCCAGTGCAGAAAGTCGAGATCGCGCGGCGCTAGAAGCGGATGCCCATCCAGCACCTGCTCGACGCGCCGCAGACGCTCGGGCGGCTGGTCGCTCTCGGCGGTCAGCCCCACCAGAATGCCCAGCCGTCGCCCGCGCCCGAAGGGCACCAGCAGACGCAGCCCGGGTTTCAGCTCCAGCGCGGGGAGCGGCTCGGGCGGCAGATAATCGAAGAGCCCATCGAGCGGCCCGTCCAGAGCAACACGCAGGATCGTCACCGCGCGGCCGCCCTCAGGCTGTGGATAAGTCTGGGGATAGATTCTCTAGGAGCCATGCGCGCGCCACCCCATGCCGATTCCCTCGCAACCTGGATGATTTGATTAAAAACCAATAAAATCAATTTGTTAAGAAAAATTTTTGCACCCTATTGACAAAAAATCTTGTCAAAAAAATCAGCTACTTGGGCC
>JAFGTZ010000499.1 GCA_016938795.1 Chromatiaceae bacterium
CCCAGCCCTCAGCGAAAAATCCATGTGTGATTGGTATACCTTGGCGTTCATCCCGCAGCCCTCACCGAAACGTCATCTGTGATCGGGATCGCTGTTGCGGGTTGGGAGAGTCCTTGCTCTACAATGTGGTGACGCGGGGGCGCAAGTTCATGGGCGCTCGTGCTTTTCACGGCGTTCCTCGCCGATCGCGCCATCCCATTCCAGATTGAAATTCCGAGGCCAGCTCCACGCCATGCTCAGTCCCGAACAGCTTACCGCCTTGCGTCGCGACATCGTCTTCGAGGCCGACCTGGCCGGTCGCGCCTTCAACCTGCATTCGACCTGGGGGCTCTTCTCACCCCGCGAGATTGACGAGGGCACCCGCTTGCTGTTGCAGCATCTTGATGTGGCGCCCGAGGCCGACTGTCTGGATCTGGGCTGCGGCTATGGCCCCATCGGGCTCGCACTGGCGGCGCTCGCGCCTGGGGGTCGGACCCTGATGGTTGACAAGGATTTCGTGGCGGTCGATTACGCCCGCGCCAACATCCAGCGCAACGGACTTGCCAATGCCGAGGCCCAGCTCAGCAACGGTTTTGATCAGATTGAGCCGACGCGCCGCTTCGATCTCGTCGCGAGCAACATTCCCGCCAAGGTGGGCAAGGAGCTGCTCGCGCTCCTGCTGCACGATGCGCATGCGCGACTGCGCCCCGGCGGGCGGATCTATGTGGTGACCATCAACGGGCTGCGCCAGTACATGAAGCGCAACCTCGGTGAGGTCTTCGGCAACTACGACAAGCTCAAGCAGGGCGCGCACTACACCGTGGCCATGGCCGAGCGGGCCTAGCCGCCGAGCTGGCCCAGCAGGCGCACCGCCTCCTGTCCGACGTCGCTTTGCGGATCGAGATTGCGGGCGCGCTCCAGCGCTGCGCGCGCCTCCTCGGTGTGGCCCGCGCTCAGCTCTACGAAGCCGAGCGTGAGCCACTGGCGTTGCAGTTCGGGGGCCTTGGTGGTGCCGGTGCGCAGAATCTCCAGCGCGCCCTCGGTGTCGCCCGTATAGTGCAGCGCGAGCCCCAGATCGTTGTGCGCCTCGGCGTCCTCGGGGTTGAGCTTGAGGATGCGCCCGTAGAGCAGCGCGGCCTCGCTGTAGCGACCCTGCATGAAGAACTCGTCGGCGCGCTGGTGCAGGCGCGTGGGATCGGTCTCCTGAAGCATCTCGGCGAGGTCAGGTGGAATGAGGTTGGCCGCCTCGCTTGCCTGAGTCTGCTCGGGCGCGGTTTGCGCCACAGGTGCGGTGGCCTGGCGCAGATAGTAATCGCGCGTCAGGGCAAAGACGGTGAAACCGTAGAAGATCAGAAAGAGGACGAGGGCAATCCAGTGCAGGGGGGAGATTTTGGGCATCATGAGCGGAAGGCGCGCCGTGAAAGAAACAATCGAGCGATCCTAGGAAGGCTGTCTCCGGCTGTCAAACCGGCTTGAGGCGGCGGGCAACAAAAAAGGCCGCGATGCATGGGTGTGCGTCATGAATCGCGGCCAAAGGCTTGCTGAATGCGTGGCGCGGGGTTGCGCGCCTTAGGATTATTTGCGCAGGGCCTTGCCGCGTGGGGGGGCTGCCCGGTCGAGTTCGTTGCGATCGGCGAGCAGGATGAGGAATCCACCGCAGAGAAGGCTTGCCAGCATCCCGGTGATGGTCAGGGCGTCGAAGCTCATGGCGATACTCCTATGTGAAACGAATGGCGCGACAGAAACCGCGCCCGCTCGACGAGGCGCGCCTTGTTGCGTCGTCGAGACATTGCGAAATGCACACACATAGGATGGCAGACTTTGAATGTCAGAGTATTTCGGTATCTGCTAATATTGTAACAAGTTGTTTCGGTAGCCCGGTCGGCCCAGGAGCCATGGCGGAACCTTCGACACGCATTCTGGTGGTGGACGACGATGCCGAGCTGCGCGGCCTGCTTGGCGACTATCTCGCGCGCGAGGGCTTCGCGGTCCGGGGGGTGGGCGATGGTCCGGCCATGCGCGCGGCCCTGGCCGAGGAGCCGGTCGAGCTGATTGTGCTCGATCTCATGCTGCCGGGCGAGGATGGGCTGTCGCTCACCCGCGAGCTGCGCAGCCACACCGAGGTGCCCATCATCATGCTCTCGGCGCGCGGCGACGAGGTCGATCGCATCGTGGGGCTGGAGGTTGGCGCGGACGACTATCTGGCCAAGCCCTTCAATCCGCGCGAGCTGCTCGCGCGCATGCGCGCGGTGCTGCGCCGGCGTTTGCCAGCGCCGCGCGAGCACGAGGACCGCATCATTCGCTTCGGCCCCTATCGGCTCGATCCCGAGCGTCTCGCGCTCAGCCGCGACGACGAGCCCCTGGCGCTGACGCCCGCCGAGTTCGCGCTGCTGCAGGTGCTGGTCGCGCATCCGCTGGAGGTGCTCGACCGCGACCGCCTGCTCGATCTGCTCAAGGGCTACGAGCGCTCGCCCTTCGATCGCAGCATTGATGTGCGCATTGCCCGGCTGCGCGCCAAAATCGAGCCCGACACCCGCCATCCGTGCTACATCCGCACCGTCTGGGGCAAGGGCTATATGTTCACCCCGGCCGGCGCCTCATGAGGCTGTTCAGCCGCCTGCTTCCCGCCAGCCTCTTCGGGCGAGCCCTGCTCACCCTCATCCTCACCTTCGGTCTCTTCGCGGCGGGAACCTTCACCGCCATGGTCCAGTTCGCGCTCGCGCCTGTGTCGCAACGCTCGGCGGCCGATCTGGCCAGCATCATGGTGCTCTCGGCGCGCACCCTGAGCCAGCTTCCGCCCGCCGGGCGCGATCTCTATCGCCAGCGTCTGGAGCGCGAGTACCAGATCAGTCTGCGCGAGGTGGCGCCCGCCTGCGAGCCGGGGCCAGGCTTTTTCCCTTATCTTTACCGGGTCGAACAGGCGCTGGGCGAGCGGCTCGGGCGCGCGGTGCACATGCGCGCCAGTCGCGAGGCCGATGGCGAGCGCTGGTTCTGGGTCGCGCTCGAAGAGGGCCATGCAAGCCTCTGGGGCGGTTTTCCGCGCTCGCGTGTGGTCACCCGTCCGGCCTGGGGGCTTGCGGTCATTCTCGTCATGGCCGTGTTCTCGGTGCTGGCCTCGGCGCTCATCCTTGCCCGGCGCGTGACCGAGCCGCTCAAGCGTCTCTCGCGCGCCGCCGAGGAGGTGGCGCTCGGTCAGGTGCCAGCGCCCCTGCCCGAGCAGGGCCCCTCCGAGCTGGTGGCGCTCGCGCGTCGCTTTAACGAAGCCGCGCGCCAGATCCGCGAACTCATCGCCAACCGCACCCTGCTGCTCACCGGCATCTCGCACGATCTGCGCACCCCGCTGACCCGCCTGCGTCTGGCCCTGGAGATGCTGCCCGAGGCGGCGGCGCCCGAGCTGGTGGCGCGCATGGCGCGCGATATCGAGGAGATGAACGGTCTCATCGGCGAGGCGGTGCGCTTCGGGCGCACCCTGGGTGTGGGACGGCGTGAGCGCATCGAACTCGGCGCACTCATCGCCGATGTCATCGCCGCACATCCGCGCGTGCGCTGGCATCCGGGGCATCCCTGTCCCTGCGCGGTCGATCCGTTGGCCCTGCGCCGCATCCTCGGCAATCTGCTCGAAAACGCCCTGCGTTACAGCGACGAGGCGGTCGAGGTGCGTCTTTACTGTGGCGCGCACCAGGTGTTGCTGCGGGTGCTTGATCGCGGCCCCGGCATCCCCGAGGAGGAGCTTGAGGCGGTGTTGCGCCCCTACTACCGATTGGAGCATTCGCGCAGTCGCGACACCGGCGGCAGCGGTCTGGGGCTCGCGGTGGCGCACCAGTTGGCGCTGGCCAACCAGATGGAACTGCACCTTGGGCTGCGCGCGGGCGGCGGCACGGTGGCCGGTGTGCGTTTCGCCCGGGGCGTGGAGGACGGCAGTGAGGCAAGCGCCCGGGAGTGCAAGTCGTGACGCTGCGCTTTTATCTGCTCGCCTTTCTGCTGCTGTTCGGCCTCACCCCATTGGTGCTGGCGGTGGCGATCAACCTGCCGCTGGTGCTGGAGCGCACCACGCTCTTCTATCAGCGCGCCTATCTCCAGAATCTGCGCGCCGACTTTCGCGATCTCGATCAGCATCTGGCCAGCCGTCACGAGATGATCCGGCTGCTCGCCCGGCTTGCCGATCCTACGCTTATGCTCGACGGCGGAGAGGTGGGCGAGGAGGTTGATGCCGCGCGTGCGCGCCATAGCCGCTGGATCAATCAGATCCTCTTCGATCAGGGCGACATCATTCAGCTGCTCTATCTCGACCCCCAGGGCGAGGCGCGTTTCTGGCTTGGGCGCGATGCCCGCACCCAGGGCTGGGAACCCATGCCCGAGCCTCCCCGACAACCCAACCCGGGGCTGCTGCGCGCCGGGCTCGACCTTCAGCCGGGCGCGGTCATGGTCAGCCGCATCCGCATCGATCCGCGCGCGGGCGGGGAGGATCCGCGCCGGCTCATGACGCTTGAGCTGCTCAGCCGCATCGGGGGCGAAGCGCCGCATGGGCTGGTGGTCATGACGCTCGATGTGGGGGGGCTTGCGCAGTTCTACCGCGAAACCCTCTGGGTCAATCATGACGGCAGTTATCTGCGCCCCGGTCAGCCCGGCGGGGGCGAGCCCGAGGCCTTCGAGGACTTTCCGGGGCTCGCGGACATCTTTGCGGCGGGCAATCTGGCGGTGTGGAAGGGCGCGCACGGCGAGCAGTTGCTCTGGGTGCCCATGTTTCTCACCGAGGAGGGGGTGCCGCTCTGGGTGGGACGCGCGGTCGATCCCTCGCCCATCGACGCCTTTCGCAATGCGCTCATGCTGCGCGTCTTTTCCATCATTCTGGTGCTGGTGGTGGTGTTGCTGATGGTGGCGCGCTTCATCGCGACACGGCTGGAGCGGCTGGGCAAGGAGCTGAGCGAGGGGCTGGCGCGCATTCTGGGCGAGGGGCGCGCGCTGCGCTTCGACTGGCGCGGCCCGCGCGAGATTCGCCAGCTCGGCGCCCAGCTCACCGCGCTGGCCGAGACCCATGCCGAGCATCTGCGCGCGGCGCGCGCCCAAACCCGCGAGCTGGAGCGCTCAAATCGCTACAAGTCGCAGTTTCTCGCCAATGTGAGTCACGAGCTGCGCACCCCACTGAACTCCATTCTGCTGCTCTCGAAAATGCTGGCCGCCGATGCGGCGCTCGATGCGAGCCGGCGTCGGCAGGCGCAGGTCATTCACGAGGCGGGCAGCGATCTGCGCACCATGATCGACAACATTCTCGACATTTCGCGCATCGAGGCGGGGCAGGTGGCCATTGCGCCCGAGACGCTGGAGCTGCGCCCGCTGCTTCAGGGGCTGCTTGAGCAGGTCGAGCCGCAGCTGGCCGAGAAGCCGGTGCGTCTTGAGTTCAGCATCGACCCGCGCGCGCCCGGCCAGATCACCACGGACGCCGAATCGCTGCGCCATATTCTGCGCAATCTGCTCGCCAATGCCGTGAAATTCACCGAGCGCGGACGGGTGTCGCTGCGCGTCGAGCCAGGCGAGGCGCCCGAGCATCCGCTCGCCATCCGCGTCGAGGACAGCGGCATCGGCATCCCGCTCGATAAGCAGTCGATCATCTTCGAGGCCTTTCAGCAGGCCGACGGCTCGACCCGGCGCCGCTATGGCGGCACCGGTCTGGGGCTCTCCATCAGCCGCGAGCTGGCCGGTCTCATTGGCGCGCGCATCGAGGTGGAGAGCGCCCCCGGTTCCGGCTCGCGTTTCAGCCTGCTGCTGCCGCCGGCCCCGCCCGGCACGGGTGCAGAACGCCCGTCCGCGCTCCAGAGCCCAAGTCCGCAGACATCCGATGGTCCGGCTCAGGAGGCGCCCGAGGCCGTTCGGCCCATGCTCGATGGCTGGGTGCTCATCGTCGAGCGCGAGGTGGCGAGCCTCGCGCGTCTGGCCGCCGCACTGGCCGAGCTGGGTCTGCGCGCCCAGAGCGCTGCCGATCTCGACGAGGCGCTTGAGGTGCTGGGCGAGGAGGGCGAGGCGTGCCGCCTCATTCTGGTGGCCGAGCGGCTGTTGATTCCGGAGGCCTGTGATAGGATCGGCCAACTCCTGATGCAGCATCCCCAGCGCGCGAGCGCACTGGTCGTTCTCGCCGACAGCTGCGCCGAGCGGGGGCGCTGGATTGAGGCAGGCGCCGCTGACTGTCTGTCCCCACCGATCGGGGTCGAGGTGCTGCATGCGCTGCTTGCACGACTCGAACCCGCCTCGTTGCCAAGGCCGCCATCCTCATGAACGACTATTCCGGCTTCAAGCTGTTGATCGTCGATGATCACGCCCACAACCGCTTCACGCTGCGCACCCTGATCGCGGCGCAACTGTCGCCCTTCATCATCGAGGCGGCCTCGGGTCAGGAGGCCATCGACCTCAGTCACCAGCATCCCGATATCGATCTCATCATTCTCGATGTGCAGATGCCCGAGATGGACGGCTTCGAGACCGCCGCGCTGCTCAAGCTGCGCAAGCGCACCCGCGACATTCCCATCATCTTTCTCACCGCCGCCTTCAAGTCCGAGGAATTCCAGCAGCGCGGCTTTGCGCTCGGCGCCGCCGACTATCTGCTCAAGCCCATCGACGACAACCTGCTCATCAACAAGATCAGCACCTATTTCCGGCTCATCGAGAAGGAGCGGGGGCTGAACCGCGCGCTCGAACAGGCCGTGGCCGAGCGCACCCGTGAACTGGCCGAGGCGCGCCGCTATCTTGAGAACATCCTCGAACACATGGGCGAGGCGCTGCTGGTGCTGGCGCCCGATGGCGCCATCCGGCGCGCCAATCCAGCCGCCCGGCGGATGCTTGGCTATGTCGATGAGGAACTCATCGGCATGTCCATCGGCGATGTCTTCGAGGAGGAGGGCGACGAGCAGGCCGGCGCCTTCATGGGCACCTGGCTGGAGGCGCTTATTCGCACCGGCGCGCTGAGCCGCATCGAGGCCCGCTTCATCGCGAGCGACGGGCGGCGTGTGCCCATTCTGTTTTCGCGCACTGCCATGTGTGATGAGCGCGGGCGCCTGACCGACATCATCTGTATCGCCAAGAACATGACCGGCTATGTGCGTCTTGATGCGCACGCAACCGAGGAAGGCGCGTTCGCGCGCGCCAGCGGCGAAGGAGGCTAGAGCATGACCGACTCAGAGAACCCACTCCCGTCCGAGGACGAGGACACCACCCTCACCGCCAATGCGCTCAAGGCCATGGCGCATCCGCTGCGCTGGAAAATCATCTGCTCGCTCGGCGACCGCGAACTCTCGGTGGGCGAAATCGTCGAGCGCACCGGCACCTCGCAAAGCAACATCTCCCAGCATCTCGAACAGCTCCGCAATAAAAACATCGTGGTCTCGCGCAAGGAAGCCAATCGCATCTATTACCGCATCCGCAACGCCCAATTGCTCGACCTCATCGGCATCATGCGCGAAGTGCTCTGCCCCGCCAATCTCGACGACCGTATGTAGCCGTAGGGTACGCACCGCGTACCC
>JAFGTZ010000500.1 GCA_016938795.1 Chromatiaceae bacterium
GCCGGGCTTTTCGGCCATTGTCGATAACGCCACGCTCGCGGCCAACGGCTACAACCTCAACATCCGCCGCTATGCCGACAACGCCCCGCCGCCCGAGCCGCACGATGTGCGCGCCCATCTAGTCGGCGGCGTGCCCAAGGCCGAGGTCGAGGCCAAGGCGGGGCTGTTCAGCGCGCATGGTCTGAACCCGCTGGATCTGTTCGTCGAGCGCGATGCCCGTTACCTGGACTTCAGGCCCGAGCTGACCCAGCGCCAGCAGCTCAAGCCCGCCATCGAGACCAATGCCGGATTGGTGGCCAAGGAGGCGGCGATTCGCAACGCCTTCGAGCAGTGGTGGCAAGCGCACAGCACGCGCATCGTCCGGCTGTCCGATCAGAGGGACGACGCGGCCAGTCTGGTCGCCCTGCGCAATGATCTGCTGGCCAGCTTCAGCGACTCGCTGGAGGCCATCGGCCTGCTCGACCCCTTCCAGGTGCGCGGCATCGTGGCGGGGTTCTGGTATCAGAGCAAATACGACTTCCTCACCCTGATGGCGCGCGGGGCCAGGGGCGTGGCCGATGCCTGGCGCACCAGCATCGTCACGGCGCTGGAAGACCGGGCGAGCAAGGACAATCCGCTGGACCACAAGCTGGTGCGGTTTCTGATGAGCGATTTCGTCGCCGCCATCGAGGAACTGGAGGCGCGCAAGGCCGAACTCGATAGCCAGATCAAGGCCGCTGATCCAAAATCGGGCAAGGAGGCTGAGGCCGATGGCGAGGAGAATGCAGAGGCGGCAGCCGCCGAGACCTGCGAGGCCGATGGCGATGAGGAATCGGCGGTCGATGAGGCCCAGATCAAGGCGTGGAAGAAGGAGCTGGCCGCCGTGAGGAAGCAGCTCAAGACGAAGCAGGCGAGCATTGCCGGGCATCTGAACCGCGCGGTCGATGGGCTATCGAGCGAACAGGCCGCCGAGCTGTTGTTGACCATTCTGCATCACGACATGCGCGCCATCCTCGAGCGCCACATCGCCGCCCAGCGCAAGGCGATTGTCGCAGCGTTCGAGAATTGGTGGGACAAGTACCGCGTGACGCTCACCGAGATCGAGACCCGGCGCGATGCGGCGGCGCGGGCGTTGCGGGGGTATTTGGAGGGGTTGGGGTATGTTGATTAAACCGCGCCAATGCCGGGAGCTTGACCCGCAGTACAATACGTTGGCGCTTGCGCCGACAGAGGCACGCTCATGAGCGGGCCGTTGCTGGACATTGTCTGGGACGATGCGAAGGCCCGGAGCAATGTGATTAAGCATGGCGTGACTTTTGCCGAAGCTGCAACCGTCCTGCTCGACCCGCTGGCGCTGACGGTATTCGACTCGGCCCATAGTGACGCGGAGGACCGCTGGTTCACGCTGGGTCAAGCCAGCGATGGCCAAATGCTGGCGGTATCGCATACCTACCAGACGCTGGATGCCAATCGCGCAAGCGTCCGCCTGATCTCGGCCCGCGCGGCTACGCGCCGAGAACGGCAGCAATACGAAGGCGAGCAAGCGAGGTGAGCCATGAATCCGACTGTCGATACTGACGAAATGCCCGCCGAGATCGACTTCTCCGGCGGCGCCCGCGGCAAATTCTATCGCCCTGGCGCACAGGTAAGGCTGCCGATCCATCTGGAAGCCGGGGTGCAAGACACACTCGCCGCCATCGCCAATGCCAGGGGCATAGAACTGTCCGTGCTAGTCAATGATCTGCTCAGGAAGGATATCGAGCTGATTCAGATGGCACGTTGACTTCAACGCAACCGCGAGGCAAACCCCATGGACTGCTGCATCTGCCGGCAGGGCCGTGCTGTCTGGCCTGTCCGGTTGATAGACTTGGCGTTATACAAACCGCTCGTTGACAGGCCAATATCATGGAAACGTTGACCGTTTCGCCCACCTTCCAGATCGTCATTCCCAAAACCATTCGGGACGCTCTTCAACTGACCACCGGGCAAAAGATCCAGGCGATTGCTTACGATGACCGTATCGAACTCATCCCTGTGCGCCCATTGCCCGCAATGCGTGGTTTCCTCAAGGGGATCGCGACTGACGTGCCCCGC
>JAFGTZ010000501.1 GCA_016938795.1 Chromatiaceae bacterium
ACCAATGGGGGCGGACCTGGTGTGCTGGCCGCCGATCGCGCGGTCGAGCTGGGGCTGACGCTCGCCCAGTTCAGCGACGCCACGCGCCAGACCCTGGAGCAGTCGCTGCCCGGGTACTGGTCGCACGGCAATCCCATCGACATCATTGGCGACGCCCCGCCCGAGCGCTATCGCACCGTGCTCGACGCCTGTCTGGCCGATCCGCAGGTCGATGGTGTGCTCTGTGTTTTGGCCCCCTTGGTTTTTGGCGATCCGCTCGCCACCGCTGAGCAGCTGGTGGAGGCTGCGCGCGCCAGCCGCAAGCCGGTGCTGGCCTGCTGGATGGGCGGCAACCGGGTGGCCGAGGCGCACACGCTCTTTGCCGAGCACGAGGTGCCGCACTTCGACAGCCCCGAGGCGGCCATCGAGGCCTTCTCCTTTCTCGCCACGCATCAGCGCAACCAGAAGCTCCTCATGCAGTCGCCCGCGCCGCTCTCGCACGAGGATCCGCCCGATGTCGAGGGCGCGCGTCTCATCATCGAAGGGGTCATGGCCGAGGGGCGCAAGATCCTCGGTATCGTCGAGGCCAAGGCCATCCTCTCGGCCTTTCGCATCCCGACCATGCAGGCGGTGCTCAGTCGCACCCCGAACGAGGCGCTCATGGCCGCCGAGGCGCTGGGTTTCCCGGTGGTGATGAAGGTCAATTCGCCCGATCTGGAGCACAAGACGGATGTCGATGGGGTCAAGCTCAATATCGACGATGCCCAGTCGGTGCGGCGCACCTTCACCGAGCTGGTGGAGCGCGCGCGGCGGCTGCGTCCCGAGGCCCGCATCGAAGGGGTCACGGTCGAGCACATGGCGGCCACGCGCGCGGCGCGCGAGCTCATGATCGGGGTGTTCCGCGACAAGATCTTCGGTCCCGTCATCAGCTTTGGCGCCGGCGGCACCCAGGTCGAGGTGCTGGAGGATCGCGCCCTGGGGCTGCCGCCGCTCAACGCCTTCATCATCCAGACCATGATCGATCACACCCGCATCGCCCGACTCATGGGCGCCTTTCAGCACATGCCGCCCATGAACCGGGCGGCGCTTGCCAAGATTCTTCAGCGGGTTTCGGAGATGGTCTGCGAGCTGCCCGAGATCATCCGCATGGACATCAACCCGCTCATCGGCAACGACCGCGAGGTGATCGCGGTGGATGCGCGCATCCATGTGGACTATCGTCCGCCGCAGCAGATTACCTACGGCCACATGGCCATTCACCCCTACCCGAGCCATCTGATCGAGCGCGTGCAGCTTCCCGACGGCAAGGATCTGATCATCCGGCCCATTCGCCCCGAGGATGCCGAGATGGAACAGAACTTTGTGCGCGGGCTCTCGGAGCAGACCAAGTATTTCCGCTTCATGCAGGCGATCAAGGAACTGACCCCCGAGATGCTGGTGCGTTTCACCCAGATCGACTACGACCGCGAGATGGCGCTCATCGGTGTGGTCGAATACGAGGGCGCCGAGGTCGAGGTGGGCGTGGCGCGCTACATGGCGCGTCCCGGCGGCGAGGCCTGCGAGTTTGCCATCGTGGTGTCCGATCAGTGGCGCAATCTCGGCATCGGCGCGCGGCTCATGCGCTCGCTCATGCAGAACGCCCGCTCGCGCGGTTTCCGGGTCATGGACGGCGAGGTCCTGACCGCCAACACCCGCATGCTCGCGCTGGTGAAATCGCTCGGCTTTCGCATCGAGAGCGATCCGCAGGATGTCTCGGTGAAACGGGTGAGCAAGGTGCT
>JAFGTZ010000502.1 GCA_016938795.1 Chromatiaceae bacterium
CACCGGCTCGATCGCCGAAATGATCGGCGGCGGCGTCACGCCCGAAGGCACCGGCATCGTGCGCTTCCTGCCGCGCACCATCGACGAGGACCAGTGGCAGAGCGCCAACCGCGCCATCTACTGGCTCTGGACTCAGTACGGCCAGAAGAAGGGCGCTGCCAAAAGCAAGCCTAGGCCACGCGCCGCCGGCGACAAACCGCGCGTCAACCTCATCGGCCCCATGTACGGCACCTTCAACATGCCCTCGGATCTGGCCGAGATCCGACGCCTGGTCGAAGGCATCGGGGCCGAAGTCAATCTGAGCTTCCCGCTTGGCAGCCATCTCGACGATGTGCCCCGGCTCGCCGACGCCGACGCCAACATCTGTCTCTATCGCGAGTTCGGTCGCACCCTGTGCGAGGCGCTCGACAAGCCCTATCTCCAGGCCCCGATCGGACTGCACAGCACCACCAAGTTCCTGCGCGCCCTCGGTGAGATCCTCGGCCTCGACCCCGAACCCTTCATCGAGCGCGAAAAGCACACCACCATCAAACCGATCTGGGATCTATGGCGCTCGGTGACGCAGGACTTCTTCGGCACCGCCAGCTTCGGCGTCTCCGCGAGCGAGACCTACAGCCGTGGTCTGCGTCATTTCCTCGAAGACGAGCTGGGCCTGCCCTGCAACTTTGCCTTCGCCCGCCGTCCCGGCGTCAAGATTGACAACGACGCCATCCGCGCCGCTGTGCATGAGAAGACCCCGCTGATTCTCTTCGGCAGCTACAACGAGCGCATGTATCTGAGCGAGAAGGGCGCGCGCGCGACCTACATCCCGGCCTCCTTCCCCGGCACCCTGATCCGCCGCCACACCGGCACCCCCTTCATGGGCTACGCCGGCGCGACCTATCTGGTGCAGGAAGTCTGCAACGCCCTGTTCGACGCGCTCTTCCACATCATCCCGCTCGGCACCGAACTCGATAAGGTTGAGGCCACGCCCGCGCGCATGCACCGCGAGCTGCCCTGGGACGAGGACGCCCGCACGCGCTTCGACGCCATCGTCGAGTCCCAGCCGGTGCTGGTGCGCATCTCCGCCGCCAAGCGATTGCGCGACGCCGCCGAGCGCGCCGCGCGCACCGCCGGTGAGGACTGCGTGAGCGTGGCGCGCGTCGAGCAGGCGCAGACTCTGGTTGCGGGAGCCAGCTAAGCACCGTCTCGGGCGGCAGCGCCGCGTGGTCGCGCTGCCGCTTCAAATGCCCTTACCCTTCCTCTTCGGCCCCTTGCGCCTCCCGGCGCCGAGCCTTGCTGCGGCCTTGGGGCGGGATTTTCAATCCCGCCCCAAGGGCCTGGATGCGCTGAAACTGATCCGGCTCAAGAACTCGGGTGAAAAAGAGGTGTAAATGTAGATTGACATCTCTGTCAGTCAAGCTAGACTGACACCCAGTCCAGAACAGCCCTCCAGACCATCACCGAACAGTCCGTTGAGCGCCGCCGCGAGCCTTTGTGCGCCGGCTCTCCTCTATCAAATCGGGCCATTCTTGATGATGTCTGGCGGGTGGGGCAGGGCAAGCGCCACTCCACCCTCGGGCAGGCATCATGACGCATGGTTGATGCGGGCTGCGGATGGAGGCGGCGTTCCCGGCTTGACGGGAAAGCAATACAACGAGGCGTTACTCGTGATGATGAGAGAATGCCTTGGTCGTGTCGATTGAACACGACACCCCCGCCGCACGGGGTGAGTGCGGCATAAACTGAGGTTTGGCTCCCAATTCGGAGGATTTGAACAATGGCTGACAACACCAGCATGACCGGGCTGACCGAGCAGGAAGCACAGGAATTCCACGGCATCTTCGTGCAGAGCATGACCAGCTTCTTCGGCATCGTTGTGGTCGCGCACATCCTCGCTTGGCTGTGGCGTCCCTGGCTGTAATGGCCTTTCGCGCCCCGCGTTGAGGCGCATTTCACCACAGTCTCGTTCATTCCCAATTCTTGAGGAGAGAAGCTATGTTCTCGATGGATTCCCTGTGGAAGATCTGGTTGCTGATCGATCCGCGCACTGTCCTGATCGCTGTCTTTGCCTTCCTGACCGTGCTTGGTCTGGCGATCCACATGATTCTGCTCAGCACTGCCGAATTCAACTGGCTCGAGGACGGTGTCCCGGCTGCGACGGTTCAGCAGGTGACGCCGGTTGTGCCGCAGCGCTAATCGCGTCCTTGACGGGGGCGGCGGGCATGGCGCGGCCAAGCTGGCCGGTCCCTCCCACCGCCGACAGTGCTAAGAGGAGGCAGCCGCCCCGGGTGCCTCCCCAGCAGAGGATTTTACGATGGCCATGCTCGGTTTTGAGAAAAAATACCGCGTCCGTGGCGGGACGCTGATAGGGGGAGACCTATTCGACTTCTGGGTGGGGCCGTTTTATGTCGGCTTCTTCGGGGTGTCGGCGTTCTTCTTCGCATTGTTGGGTGCGCTCCTCATTGTCTGGGGTGCGACCATGGGACCCAATGCCGAACTCCAGACTTTCAATATCTGGCAGATCAGCATCGCTCCGCCGGATCTCAGCTACGGCCTGGGCATGGCTCCGCTGGATCAGGGTGGATTGTGGCAGATCATCACCATCTGTGCCATTGGCGCCTTTGTCTCCTGGGCGCTGCGTCAGGTTGAGATTTCCCGCAAGCTCGGCATCGGTTTCCACGTTCCCTTCGCCTTTAGCTTTGCCATTGGCGCCTATGTGACCCTGGTCGTGATTCGCCCGGTGCTCATGGGGGCTTGGGGCCATGGTTTCCCCTATGGAATCATGAGCCACCTGGACTGGGTCTCCAATGTCGGTTACCAGTTCCTGCACTTCCATTACAACCCGGCGCACATGCTCGGCATTACCTTCTTCTTCACCACCTGTCTGGCGCTGTCGATGCACGGCTCGCTGATCCTGTCGGTGACGAATCCCCAGAAGGGCGAGCCGGTCAAGACGGGTGAGCACGAAAACACCTTCTTCCGTGATCTCGTGGGCTACTCCATCGGCGCCCTGGGTATCCATCGCCTGGGTCTGTTCCTGGCGTTGAGCGCCGTCTTCTGGAGTGCGGTGTGCATCGTCATCAGTGGTCCCTTCTGGACACGCGGTTGGCCGGAATGGTGGAACTGGTGGCTTGAGCTTCCGCTCTGGTAGGATCTAGGAGACTACAATGCCTGAATATCAGAACATCTTTACCAGCGTGCAGGTACGCTCTCCGGCCTATCCCGGGGTGCCGCTGCCGAAAGGCGAGCTGCCACGTATTGGCAAGAATCCCATCTTTTCCTACTGGCTTGGAAAGATTGGCGACGCCCAGATCGGTCCCATCTATCTCGGCTTCACTGGAACCCTGTCGATCATCTTCGGCTTTTTTGCCCTCTTGATCATCGGTTTCAACATGCTCGCCTCGGTGGACTGGAGTCCGATCGAGTTCGTGAAGAACTTCTTCTGGCTGGCGCTTGAGCCGCCGGCTCCTCAGTACGGGCTAAGCATTCCGCCCCTGACCGAGGGCGGCTGGTGGCTCATGGCGGGCTTCTTCCTGACCATGTCGATCCTGCTGTGGTGGGTGCGCACCTATAAGCGCGCCGAAGCCCTGGGGATGAGTCAGTATCTGTCCTGGGCCTTTGCGGCGGCCATCTTCTTCTATCTGAGCCTGGGTTTCATTCGCCCGGTTCTGATGGGAAGCTGGGCCGAGGCGGTGCCGTTTGGCATCTTCCCGCACCTGGACTGGACGGCGGCCTTCTCGATCCGTTACGGCAACCTCTACTACAACCCCTTCCACATGCTGTCGATTGCCTTCCTCTATGGGTCGGCGCTGCTCTTCGCCATGCATGGCGCGACCATCCTCGCGGTGAGTCGTTTCGGGGGTGACCGCGAGATCGATCAGGTAGTTGATCGCGGAACGGCTGCCGAGCGTGCCGCGCTCTTCTGGCGCTGGACCATGGGCTTCAACGCCACCATGGAATCCATCCATCGCTGGGCCTGGTGGTTTGCGGTGCTGACGGTCATCACCGCTGGCATCGGCATCCTGCTGACCGGAACCGTGGTGGATAACTGGTATCTCTGGGCGGTGAAGCATGGTGTTGCGCCGGCCTATCCAGTTGAAGCTGTCCCGGATCCCTATCTCCAGGATTTTAATCTCCAGGGGGTCTATCAATAATGAACATCGATAAGCACGCGATCATTCCTCTGGCGGCCATGGTGGCTTCCGTGGTGCTGCTTGGCTGCGAGCGTCCGCCACCAGAGGTTGTGCAGGGCGGTTACCGTGGTCTGGCCATGGAGCACCTCAAGAATCCGCGCCTGCTGGAAGCCAGCTACGAGAAGAACGTGCCGCCTGAGGCGCTGCCGCAGGCTAATCCAGGTGGTCCTCTGGCGACGGATGTCTACGAGAACATCCAGGTACTGACCGATCTGAGCATGGCCGACTTCACCCGTCTCATGGTCGCCGTGACCATGTGGGTGTCGCCGGAAGAAGGCTGTAACTACTGCCATGTTCCGGGTGACTTTGCCTCTGACAACATCTACACCAAGGTGGTGTCGCGTCAGATGTTCGCCATGACTCGGCGGGCTAACGCATCCTGGAAGGATCACGTGGCGGATACAGGCATCACCTGCTACACCTGCCATCGCGGCAAGCCGGTGCCCGAGTATCTCTGGGTCACCGATCCAGGTCCGGATCAGCCTTCGGCTGTGGTGCCGACCGGGCAGAACATTGCAGGCTACTCCACCGTGGCCTACTCGTCGCTGCCCTTCGATCCCTTCACGCCGTATCTCGATCAGGAAAACGAGATTCGCATCATTGGTGACACGGCGCTGCCCGCAGGCAACCGTAACTCCATCAAACAGGCTGAGTGGACCTATGGCCTCATGATGCACCTGTCCGATGCCCTGGGCGTGAACTGTACCTACTGCCATAACAGCCGTTCGTTCTACGATTGGGGGCAGAGCACTCCGCAGCGTCTGACTGCTTGGCACGCCATCCGTCATGTGCGCGAGATGAATCAGGACTACATCTGGCCGCTGAACGAGGTGCTGCCTGAGTCGCGCAAGGGGCCTTACGGCGATCCCTTCCGCATCAACTGCAAGACCTGTCATCAGGGCGCCTACAAGCCGCTCTATGGTGCACAGATGCTGAAGGACTATCCGTCCCTGTCCGGTCCTACCGCTCCGCCGTCCTATGGCCCCAAGGCCAAGGCCGCGACCTCCTCCGAGGAGACCCCTGCCGCCGAGGCAGCGGTGAGCGCGGAACCGCAGCAGCTGTAAGGCAGACGGGTTGATCACGGCGCGTTATTGAACGCGAGCAGGAAAGCGGGGCGTTGCTGGTGCTCTAGGCGCTAGCAACGCCAGGCCCTCGGGTGTCACCAGGGGCTAGCGTAAACGACCGTGATCGCCTAAGGTGACGATCGAGGGGAAGGCATTCAATGGCTACCGAAAACCGCTCGATGTCTGGACTGACAGAAGACGAAGCCAAGGAATTTCACGGCATCTTCGTGTCCAGTTTTGTCGCGTTCACGGGGATTGTCGTTGTCGCACACATCCTCGTGTGGTTGTGGCGTCCCTGGCTGTAACAGCCAAGGGTTTTTTGGTCGATGACCGACTCGGGTGACCGTCAGCTCGGCAACACCCACCTGTAAGAGACTGGAGAGAACCATGCATAAAATCTGGCAGATCTTTGATCCGCGTCGGACCCTGGTCGCCCTGTTCGGGTTCCTGTTCGTGCTGGCGCTGCTGATCCACTTCATCCTGCTCAGCAGCCCTGCCTTCAACTGGCTCAGCTGAGCCTGAGCGAGGGCACCGGTTGCGTCCTTCCGCTCACTGATGCCTTGCATCGGGGCGCAACCAGCATCCTAAACCCCGCCGCGCTGACGAACGCGGCCATGGCTTAAGAGCCAAAACGTGAAATCTAGAGGGTAAATCCATGGCTGAACAGAAAAGCATGACCGGGCTGACCGAAGAAGAGGCGAAGGAGTTCCACGGCATCTTCGTGCAGAGCATGACCACCTTCTTCGGTGTCGTGGTCGTCGCTCACATCCTTGCATGGCTGTGGCGTCCCTGGCTGTAATTCAGCCGGACCCCGCCGCGCTGCGGCTATCGTTGGGGCGGGGGCTGTGCCTGTCACGCCCGCGCCCCGCGACATGCATTAGGAGATAGTGATGAACTCCATCGAATCCTTTTACAAAGTCTGGCAGGTCTTCGACCCACGCCGCACCCTGATTGCCCTTGGCGGCTTCTTGTTCGTGCTCGCGCTGCTCATTCACTTCCTGCTGCTGACCTCGCCGGTCTATAACTGGTTCCAGGAGCCAGAGGTGGAGGAGCCCGCACCCTTTGCCGGGATGTCCGCCTTGCCGCCCGCTCGCTGAGCTGGCTCTTGACTGAGGTTTCAGACGGGGAGAGCCGTGCTCTTCCCGTCTTTTGTTCTGGAGCCGTGACTGACCCGCCATGCAGTTTCACTACCAGCAATTCACGCTCACAACCTCGGCACCCATCGAGTTCATCGATATTACGGATCGGATTCGCGACTCTTTTGCCGCCCATCCCGTGCGCCAGGGGCAATTGACCCTGCATTGCCCGCATACCACGGCCTACGTTGCCCTGAACGAGCGCGAGGCCATGTTGCAACAGGACATGCTCGACTATCTCAGCGGGCTGGTTCCGCGTGGCCAGGGCTATCGGCATGATCGCAATCCACTCGATGGGCGCGAGAACGCGCATGCGCACCTCATCGGGCTGTTCATGAATGCCTCCGAGACCATCCCCATTCAAGATGGGCAGTTGCTGCTCGGCCAATGGCAAGCGGTCTTTTTTGTTGAGCTCGATGGCCCGCGCGAGCGCCGACATCTCAACCTTCAGATTGCCGGGGTCTAGCCATTCATGAAGGCGACGGATTGGGACGGCTTCTTTGCCGATGCACGCACGCTCGACCTCGAAGACTATATTCTGTTGGATTACTTTCTCGAATGCGCGGGCGATCCACGGCTTGCGGCGGCGCATTTCTGCGCTGAACAGTCCACCGCGCAATGGCGTCGGGTCGGGCATGATGAGGATCTGCGTCCGCGCTTTGGCGCGCGCGTGCTCGATCTGGAGGTGATCGCATCGGATTTGCCGGCCTTCAGCTACGGCGTTGAGGCCCAGACGCCAGGCCCCATCTCGGCCTGTCGCTTGCGCATTGCCCATCCGCATGGCAATTTCGGTGCCCGCATTCCCAATCTGCTGAGCGCAGTCTGCGGCGAGGGTGTCTTCTTCGCACCCAATGCGCCGATCGTGAAACTGCTCGATATCCATTTTCCAGAGCGCTGGTTGGCTCATTTCCAGGGGCCAAGGTTTGGCGTCGCTGGACTGCGTGAACGGCTCCAGGTCTATGATCGCCCCATTTTCTTTGGCGTCATCAAGCCCAATCTCGGGCTGCCACCCGAGGCGTTCAGTGAACTCGGCTATGAGGCCTGGCTTGGCGGACTCGATATCGCCAAGGACGACGAGATGCTGGCCGATGTCGATTGGTGCCCGCTAGAGCGTCGTGCCGCCCTGCTCGGCGCGGCGCGCCGCCGCGCCGAGGCCGAGACAGGCCGGCCAAAAATCTATCTGGCCAATATCACCGACGAGGTGGCGAATCTCGCCGATCTGCATGATCGCGCGGTGGCGCAAGGCGCCAATGCCCTGCTGGTGAACGCCATGCCCACAGGGCTCAGCGCGGTGCGTCAACTGCGCGCCCACACCCAGGTGCCGCTCATGGCGCATTTCCCCATGATCGCGCCTTTCAGCCGCCTGGAGCGCTTCGGCATTCACTCGCGCGTCTTTACCAAGTTGCAGCGGCTCGCCGGCTTTGATGTCATCATCATGCCGGGCTTTGGCGCGCGCATGTTCACCTCTGATCAGGAGGTGCGCGAGAACGTCGAGGCCTGTCTGGCCCCCATGGGTCATCTCAAGCCGAGTCTGCCCGTGCCCGGCGGCAGCGACTGGGCGGGAACCCTGGAGCGCGTCCATCAACGCTTGGGCACGGTGGATTTTGGCTTTGTGCCGGGGCGCGGGGTCTTTGGCCATCCCATGGGACCGCGTGCCGGAGCAACCAGCATTTGCCAGGCCTGGGAGGTCATCGCGAACGCCCGTTCGGTACAGGCTGAGGCGGAGCATTGCCCCGAATTGCGTGCCGCCATCGAGGCCTTTGGCCCCTTGCCGGGAGCGGGAGCGTGAGCGCACGCCTCTTGCCATCCATCAATGCCGCCGAGCGACACCGCGTCAGCGCGCGCGACGCCGAAGAGCGGGTGCTGGTGGTGGATGAGCAGGATCGCGAACTGGGGCCTGCGGGTAAGCTCGCTGTGCATGAGGATGGCCGTCTGCATCGCGCCTTTTCCATCCTGGTATTCAATTCCAAGGGCGAGCTGCTGCTGCAAAGGCGCGCAGACTGTAAATATCACTTCGCCGCACGCTGGTCGAATACCTGCTGTGGCCATCCGCGTCCTGGCGAATCGACCGAGCGCGCCGCCGAGCGCCGACTGTACGAAGAGTTCGGCATCCAGGTCTCGCTCAGCGAACAGGATCAGCTCATCTATCGCGCCGAAGATGCCGACAGCGGCTTGATTGAGCACGAATATCTCCATATCTTCAAAGGCACGCATTGCGCCGAACCCAACCCCGACCCCAGCGAAATCGGCGCTTGGCGCTGGATGGCTGTTGCGGCGGTGCGCCGCGCCCTGCGTCTGCACCCGCAGTGGTTCACGCCTTGGTTTGCCATTCTGGTCGACCGCTTGTTGCCCGAATCTTAGACGGCCGCTGATCGCCCAAGGCACGCGCGGCGGCCCGAGGATATCCAATGTCCCATTATGATCCACTGGCCGCGCCCTCGCGCGCCACGCCCGACACCCATCAGCGCGGTCACGACAAGGTGGCCCGTCTCCCGGTCAAGGTAGCCTCTGTCGAGGCCCCGCTGCGCAAGCCCAGCTGGATTCGCGCCCGCGCGCCGCTCGGCGCCGAGGTGCGCCGCATCAAGGCGCTGTTGCGCGAGCACCAGCTCGCCACCGTCTGTGAGGAGGCCCAGTGTCCCAATCTGGGCGAGTGTTTCGCCAAGGGCACGGCCACCTTCATGATTCTCGGCGATGTCTGCACGCGGCGCTGTCCCTTCTGCGATGTGGCCCATGGCCGTCCCCAGCCGCCCGATCCCGAGGAGCCGGTCCATCTGGCCGAGTCGATTGCCCTCATGGGGCTGCGCTATGTGGTCATCACCTCGGTGGATCGCGACGATCTGCGCGATGGCGGGGCGGGGCACTTCGCCGACTGCGTGCGCGCCGTGCGGGCGCGCTGCCCGGCGATTCGCATCGAGCTGCTGGTGCCCGATTTCCGGGGGCGCGAGACGGTCGCGCTCGAGTGCTTTGAGGGCGAGGCGCTCCCCGATGTCTTCAACCATAATCTGGAAACTGTGCCGCGACTCTACCGCGAGGCGCGCCCCGGCGCCGATTATGCGGGGTCTTTGCGTCTGCTCGCTGACTTCAAGGCGCGCCATCCGAGCGTTCGCACCAAGTCGGGTCTGATGCTGGGGCTTGGCGAGACGCGCGAGGAGATCGAGTCAGTCATGGCCGATTTGCGCGCGCATCAGTGCGACATGCTGACCCTGGGCCAATATCTCCAGCCCAGCCGCGAGCATTACCCGGTGCGTCGTTACTGGACGCCCGAGGAGTTCGAGGCGCTGCGCGAGCTTGGAGAACGCATGGGCTTCGTCAATGTTGCCAGCGGGGCCATGGTGCGCTCGTCCTATCACGCGGAACTGCAGGCCGGCCTCTGATGGGGAGCTGAACACATGTCTAGCGCGCCAACATTGCTCCACTGGACCTCCGGCGCCATCACCGAGCGGGGTCAGGTGCGTGAGAGCAATCAGGATGCCTGTCTCGATCGCCCCGATCTTGGGCTCTGGGCCGTGGCCGATGGGATGGGCGGCCATTACGGAGGCGGATACGCCAGTCATCTGCTGGTCGAGGGGCTTGATCGGGTGGCGCCTTTCGAGGATCTGAACAGCGCCATCGAGACAGTCCGCCTGGTCACGAAAGAGGTTAATCAAGAGCTGATTCGCGCGGCGCGCGAGATTGGTCAAACAGTGATGGGCACGACCCTGGTGGCTGTGGTGGCGCTCGGCGCGCGCTGCGCCATTCTCTGGGCGGGGGATAGTCGTGTCTATCGGTTGCGCGATGGCGTGCTCGATCAGCTGACCCACGATCACAGTCAGGTGCAGTGGATGGTCGATTCGGGA
>JAFGTZ010000503.1 GCA_016938795.1 Chromatiaceae bacterium
AGCCGCGTCGGCCACTCGCCGCCGCGCCAGGCATGTTCCAGCTCGTGCGCACCCACGCTCGCCGTGCCCAGCTTGCCGACTGCGAGCCCCGCCGCGCAGTTCGCGAGCGCGCAGGCGAGCGCGAGCGGCGCACCGCTGGCAAGTGCGGCGGCCAGGGCGGCGATGAGGGTATCGCCCGCGCCGGTCACATCGAACACCTCGCGCGCCTCGGTTGGCAGATGCAGCGCCGGCTCCTCGGGGCGCAGCAACAGCAGCCCGCGCTCACCCAAGGTCACCACCAGGGCCTCCAGCGCCAGCTCAGCGCGCAGCCGCTCGGCGCGCTCGATGAGCTGGGCATCGCTCGCGCAGACGCCCACCACGCCTTCGAGTTCGGCGCGATTGGGCGTGAGCAGGGTAGCCCCGCGATAGCGACTGAAGTCGCGCCCCTTGGGATCGACCAGCACCGGCAGGGCGCGCGCGCACGCTGCCTGAATGAGCGCCTGCGGATCGCTCAGGGTGCCCTTGGCATAGTCCGAGAGCAGCAACAGATGATGACCCTCCAGGGCCTCGGCGAGCGAGCCATGCAGGGGATCGGCCGCCAGCGGGGCGAGCGAGCGCTCGAAATCGAGCCGGATGAGCTGCTGATGATGGCTGAGCACGCGCAGCTTGGTGATGGTGGGCACATCCGCGCGGCGCTGAAGCGCTGTCTCGATGCCCGCCTCGCCCAGCCGCGCGACCAGGGCATCCCCGGCCTCGTCCATCCCGCACACCCCAAAGAGCGTGGCGCTCACCCCGAGCGCGGCCAGATTGAGCGCCACGTTGGCTGCACCGCCGGGGCGCTCCTCGCACTGCTCAACCCGCACCACGGGCACCGGTGCCTCGGGTGAGATGCGCGCTGCGGGTCCGCTCCAGTAACGGTCGAGCATTGCATCGCCCGCCACCAGGACACGGGCGCGGGAAAAATCGGGAAAGTCGTCCATTTCGATTGGGGGCAGGGACACGCGCGCCCTCCTGCGTCTTGGAATCAGGGCCGCTAGTCTAGCAAGCCGCGCCGGGTGGATGCGCGCGCAAGCGTGCGCGCCATTCGACCAGCGCCGGCTTGGGCGCATCCTTCATGGCGAGCTTCCACCAGAATCCGAGCAGGTTGTCGCCGTAGGAGATGGCCTTGCGCGGCAGGAGCAGGGGATGATCCTCGGGCGTGGCCGCCCCGCGCAGACAGCTGGCGGCGCTACGATAGCCGCACTCGGCGGCGGCATCGAGGGTGTCTGACTCGA
>JAFGTZ010000504.1 GCA_016938795.1 Chromatiaceae bacterium
AGGCCTGCGCCGAGGTGGGCTTTTACTCCGAGCTGCATGAGCTGCCCGATTCGACCTCGCAAGACGAGCTGCTCGCGCTCATCGACCGGCTCAATGCTGACGCGGCCATCGACGGCATTCTGGTGCAGCTTCCGCTCCCCGCCCAGATCGACGAGACGCTGGTAACCGAACGCATCCTGCCCACCAAGGACGTCGATGGTTTCCATCCCTACAATGTCGGTCGTTTGGCACTGCGCATGCCACTGCTGCGTCCCTGCACGCCCAAGGGGGTCATGACGCTGCTGGCGCATACCGGGCGTTCGCTTGAAGGGTTGGATGCGGTGGTCATCGGCCAGTCGAACATCGTCGGTCGGCCCATGGCGCTGGAGCTGCTGGCCGCGCGCTGCACGGTCACCATCTGCCACAGCCGCACCCGCGATCTGGCCGAGAAGGTGCGCGGGGCCGATATTCTGGTCGCCGCCGTGGGGCGCGCGCGCTTCGTGCCGGGTGAGTGGATCAAGGAGGGTGCGATGGTGATCGATGTCGGGATCAACCGCCTCGATGATGGTTCGCTGGCCGGTGATGTCGATTTTGCCGCCTGTGCTGAGCGCGCGAGCTGGATCACGCCGGTTCCCGGCGGCGTTGGCCCCATGACCATCGCGAGCCTGCTGGAAAACACCCTGCAGGCCGCCGAGCTGCACGCACGCTAAGCCGCAACCGCACCCAGGCGAGCGCCCCATGATGGCCAATATCGCGCACTGGATCGAGGCGCATCCCGGCATCGGCATGGCGCTCGCCCTCTTCTCGCTGGCCAGCTTCCTGGGCTCGCTGCTATTCCTGCCCTGGCTCGCGGCGCGCATCCCCACCGATTATTTCGATGAGCGACGCCGCCGCACGGCCGTGAGCCGCCGTCATCCGCTCATCCATGTCTTACTGATTGCCGCCAAGAACCTGCTCGGCTGGCTGCTCATCTTGGCTGGCCTGCTCATGCTGGTGCTGCCCGGCCAGGGGATGCTGACCCTGTTGATGGGCATTCTCCTCATCGACTTTCCCGGCAAGTACCGGCTGGAGCGGTGTCTCGTGGCCAATCCGCATCTGTTCAGGGGACTGAACTGGCTGCGCGCCCGGCGCGGCGCTCCTGCACTTCATCTCCCCTCAACCCCGCAGCATAGGATCCGGGACAGGCGACAGCGCTGAGACCGAGTTGCAGCTGCCCCCGTGTTCCGATGCGCTGCATTATCCCTTTCGCTCAGTGTCCTTGTTCGAAAGGCGACAACTGCGTTTGTGCCAGATCTTTATCAGCCCCGCCCTGATTGCGAAAAAAGTTCTTTCTGAAACAGAGCCGTATAAAACAAATCACGATTCGAAAAGCAATCTGGCATGTTATTTGATTGGCGTATAGCCGATTTTAGACCAACAACTGTGTCTGTTCGTGTCATGCGTTATACCTCTCTTGATATAACGCATACATCCCGGTCACTATCCTTCAGTCGCACATCACGGAGAGGCCTGCATCATGCGAAACCTGTTACGCATTCTTGTTCTTATCCTGTTCGGCAGCGCCGCGCAGATACAGGCCGCCGAGTCGTTGCTCATCGCTGCCGGTGCCGGTTACAAGGGCCCGTTGCTGGAACTCTATGCGGCCTTTGAGCGCGAGACCGGAATCGAGGTGCGCGCGGCCTTTGGCAACATGCGCCAGGTCCTGGCCCAGACCCGCGACAGCGGGCAGGTCGATCTGGTCGTCGGTGAGCGCGGCTTTCTCGCCGAGAGCGGACTCTTTGCGCGCGATGTAGCGCTCGGTCAGGGGCGGCTGATGCTGGTCTATGCCGAGGGCATCGAGGCACGCGAGCTCGATGATCCCGCCATCCAGCGCATCGCCCTGCCCGATCCGGACAAGGCCATCTATGGGCGCGCGGCCTATCAGGCGCTGGAGCGCAGCGGGCAGCTCGACGCCTTGCGCCCTCGTCTGACCATTCTCTCGACCGTGCCCCAGGTTGCGGCCCATCTGCGGGCAGGCAGCGTCGAGGCAGGCTTCATCAATGGCACGCAGGCACAAAGCCTGGATGCGACACCGATGCACATCGAGGACGTTGATCCGGCGCTCTATGATGCACCACAAATCGTGATTGGCATTCCACAGGATCACACTCTAAACGCGTCCACACAGGCGTTTCTCGATTTCATCGCCACTGAGAGGGCACGCGACCTGCTTAAGGGGTATGGGCTGTGATCAAAGGCTCTCACCTTCGACGCGGGTCTACCCGAACGCCGGCTCTGGGCCTCACCCTGCTCGCACCTCTGACTCTGGTGCCCTTGGATTGCGCCGAGGCTGCCAACTGGCTGCTGATTCAAGGTAGCGAACCCGAGCATAAGGCCCAGCCCTACCGGATCTGGGGCTTCGTGCAGGGCGAATTCCATCACACCGATGACAGCCCAATTCCCGTCGGCGGCTGGGCCGGTGAGGCGATGGCGGCCAACCGCATCGGCCCCGACAAGCGTTCCGCCTCGCGCGGGCAGATCAAACGCGCCCGACTCGGGGTGCGCGGTCGCGTCCCCGGTGGTGCCCCGCTCGACTATGCGCTGACGCTGGACGCTGGAGACAATGCCGCAACCTACCGCAGCAACCCGGTGCAGCTCATCGACGCGAGCCTGAGCTACCGCTTCACCCCGGCGCTGCGTCTGCGCCTGGGGCAGTTCAAGCACCCGGGCAGCGAGGAAGGCATGCGCCCGGCACCGCGCCAGCCCTATATTTATCCCTCTGCGGCAGTCGATCAGCTGGTCAACGAGAGCTTTTTCGACACGGCGGGCGAAGACCCGCTCGATCCCAACCACCCCCAGGGCGCGCGCTCGCTCTATCACGACATCGGCGTGCAGCTCTTCGGCGCGCTGCCCGATCAGCAGCCGGACTGGGAACACAGCTACGCGCTCATGCTCGGCAATGGGCACGGCATCACCCGCCTCGATGACGACAACCACAAGGATGTCTATCTCTACTGGGCGAGCGAACACCTGCTCGGCGGCAAGGGGGCGGCGCGCCTCGGCACCAAGCTGTTCATCTGGCGACAGCAGGGCAAGCGCACACTCGATGGCGCCGAGGCGGGCACCTATGCGCGCACCCGCACAGGTGCAGGCTTCATTCATACCCAGGAGCGCTGGCGGCTGTCAGGTGAGTATGTCGCCGCGCGCGGCATGATTCCCAACGGCACCGACGGTGGCGCCGTGGCTGGCACCTGGAACCTGTCTGGCACCCAGCTCGCCGGGTTCAATCTGCTGCCCGAGGGCAAGGCCAATGGCTGGTATCTGGAGGGCGGCTGGCAATTTGCCCCGCGCACCTGGCTGGATCTGCGTTTTGATCGCTTTGATCGCGGCACGGATCACGCCTCGACCTACCGGCGTTTCGACACCTGGACGCTGGGCTTGCGTCATCAGGTCGACCGTCACTGGCAGCTGATGGCGAACCTGCAATGGCGCGAGGGCGAGGCACCCGATCTTGCCGCCTCAGCACCGCCCAATCAGCTGCTCGATGCGCTTGATCCGCGCCTCTCGTTGCAGATTCAGGCGGTCTTTTAAGGACGCACCATGATGGTCTCTGCGCTCCAGCCCTGTGCCTTTGATGCCGTGCTGCTGAGTCTGCGCGTAGCCGCCGTGACGCTCGTGCTGTTCGTGGTCAGCGGCATCGGTCTGGGCTATCTGCTCACTCGCCCCTTTGCGCTGCGCGGGCTGCTCGATGCGCTGGTCTCCTTGCCGCTGGTGTTTCCGCCCATCGCCATCGGCTTCTTTCTGCTGATGCTGCTCGGGCGTCATGGCCCACTCGGCGCACCGCTCTATGCCCATCTGGGCTGGGAACTGGTGTTTTCCTTCGAGGCGCTGGTGCTCGCGGCCTTCATCGCCGGGCTGCCACTGGTGGTCAAGCCGGTACAGTCAGCCATCGAGAGCAGCGCCCGCGAGATGATCGAAGCCTCCTACACCCTCGGCAAGGGCAAGCTGGAAACCCTGCTGCGGGTGGTCATCCCAGCCATTCGCACCAGCCTCGCCGCCGGGCTCACCCTGGCCGTGGGGCGCGCCTTCGGTGAGGTGGGTATCACCCTGATGCTCGGCGGCAACCTCATCGGGGAGACCGAAACGCTCTCGCTGGCGATCTATAACCGGGTCATCGAGGGCGACAGCACCTGTGCCACCTGGCTCTCGCTGCTGCTCGGCGGAATCTCGCTGAGCCTCTTTTTCCTGCTGCGCCGCCTGGGGAGACTCTGAGATGCAGACACTCAGCGCCCGGATTGACTTCACACGTCCCGACTTCAGGCTGCGCGCCCATCTGCGCCTTCCCGATTCAGGGATCACCGCCGTGCTCGGCCCCTCGGGCAGCGGCAAGAGCACCCTGCTGCGCCTGCTCGCCGGACTGGAGCGCCCGCGCGCGGGCTGCATCCGCCTCGGGGAGCACATCTGGTTCTCACGCGCGCAGGCCATTGATCGCCCACCAAGCGCGCGCGCGATTGGCTTCATGTTCCAGCACTATGCGCTCTTTCCCCATCTGAGCGTGGCCGAGAACATCGGCTATGGACTGGCGCGCGGGCGCGAACGTCAGCGACGTGTAGCCGAGTGGATCGAGCGGCTCGAACTCGCCGGGCTGGAGCGGCGCCGACCCGATGCGCTCTCGGGCGGTCAGCGCCAGCGTGTTGCACTGGCGCGTGCTCTGGCACCACGCCCCCGGCTGTTGCTGCTCGATGAGCCGTTCTCGGCAGTAGATGCCAGTCTGCGCCAGTCACTGCGCCTGCTCTTGCAGGAGCTGGTCAGCGAGAATGACACGAGCGCCATTCTGGTCACGCACGATCTGGAGGACGCGCGCCAGTGCGCGGATCGCATCGGGGTGATGATCGCCGGGCGCGTGCGCCGCCTCGGGGAAAGCGCCGAGGTGCTGGCCGACCCGGGAGATGCCGAGGTCGCGCGCGTGCTCGGCTGGCCCAACACCCTGCCCGTGACCCAGTGGGCGGGTGATGAGGCGTGCGGCACCTGGGGTCGGGTGCGTCTGTCCCGCGCCCCGGCGCGCGCTCACGAGGTCGTTGCCCTGCTCCCCGATGGCCCGCGCCCCGGCGCCCGCGAGGGTCTGGAGGTCGAGATCGCGCAGGTCATCGAGATGGGCGCCTATCGTGCGCTTAGCTGTCGCCTGCCGGATCGTACCCCACTGCGCCTGCACCTGCCGCGCGCCCTGCCTTGTCCTGCACGCGGTGCACGAACCCGCATCGCGGTTCCGCCCGAGTGCGTCATCGCCCTGCCTGCACGCGCTTCTGTCCGTTTCAATCACTGGAGTCCTCACCCATGATCCAACCCCTGCCCCTTGCCCTCGATGATGCGGCACTGAGCCGACTGCTCGCCGAGGACGCGCCCTTCGGCGATCTGACCACCGACTCGCTCGCCATTGCCGCCCTGCCCGGCAGCATCGCCTTTTACGCACGCGACCCCGGCGTGACCTGCGGAGTTGAAGAGGCGGCGCGGCTCTTTGAGCTGTGCGGCGCGCGCGCCCGAATCGTCACGCCGAGCGGCCAGTGCGTCGAACCCGAAACCCTGTTGCTGGAGGCGAGCGGCACGGCAGGGGCGCTGCATCGCGGCTGGAAGGCCGCCCAGACGCTGGTGGAATGGTGCAGCGGCATCGCGAGCCGCGCCGCCGAGATCACCCAGGCGGCACGCCGGGGACATCCCGACGCCCAGGTCGCCGGCACACGCAAGAACGTACCCGGCAATCGGGCGCTTGCGGTCAAGGCGTTTCGTGCTGGCGGGGCCATCATGCACCGCACCGGGCTCTCCGACACCCTGCTGCTCTTTGCCGAGCACCGCTTGTTCGCCTCCGAGCAAACCCCCTCGGCGATGCTTGCGCGGCTGCGCCGCCAGTGCCCCGAAAAGCGCGTGGTGGTCGAGGTTGCCAACTCCACCGAGGCGCTGGTGTGGGGCGAGGCCGATGTGCTGCAACTGGAGAAGTTCACCCCGGCAGCGGTGGCCGAGGTAGTGGCCGCGCTGGAGGCGCGCGGACTTAGGCCCATCATCGCCGCCGCCGGCGGCATCAATGCCAGCAATGCCGAGGACTATGTGCGCGCCGGCGCGCGCCTGCTGGTGACCACAGCGCCGCATCTGGCGCCGCCGCGCGATGTGCAGGTGCGCTTTGGGCGCGGCCCGGAGCCCAGGGCATGAGCAAGCGCGACGCCCAGGGTCTGCAACCGAGCAGCGCGCTCCACCTGGGGCCCGAGCATGAACCCATGGCGGTGAGCGCGCGCGCTCGGCATCACCTACAAGCAGGCCTGGGACAGCGTCGATGCGCTCAACAATCTGGCCGCCGAGCCCCTGGTGCTGCGCCGCACCGGCGGTCAGCACGGCGGCGGCACCGAACTGACGGAGGCGGGACGACGCCTAATTGCCGTCTTTGAAAGCGCGGAGCGCGAACACCGCCGATTTCTCGATCGGCTCGGGGCGAGCCTGCACGATTTCGCCCATTTTCAACAACTCATTGGAGTCATGAGCATGAAGGTCAGTGCACGTAACTATCTGCGCGGAACCGTGAGCGCCATCAGCGAGGGCGCGGTCAACGCCGAGGTGACGCTCGATCTCAATGGCGCCCCGCTGGTGTCCATCATCACCCGCGAAAGCGTCGAGACGCTTGGGCTCAAGCCGGGCATCGAGGCCTTCGCCCTCATCAAGGCCTCCTTCGTGATGCTGTCCACCGAGGACGGTGGTCTCAAGACCTCGGCGCGCAACCGGCTGTGCGGCACGGTCGAGCGCATGGCGCAGGGCCCGGTGAACTGCGAGGTGGTGCTCGCGCTCGATGGCGGCGCCCGCCTGACCGCCATGATCACCCAGGAGAGCACCGTCGAGCTGGGCCTGGCCGAGGGCTCGCGCGCCTGCGCGCTCATCAAGGCGCAGCATGTCATTTTGGCTGTGCAGGATTGACCGGATGCCGGTCAGGATGCCTTGTCGGTTCATGCGTTATATCGAATCCGACACAACGAATGCTTGATTCAATAGATCACAGGCAACTCGGAGAACACCCATGAAACCCATAAAGACAACAGTCTTCGCCCTCACCCTCGCCGCAGCCACCTTCGCCGCCCAGGCTGAGAGGGTGCAGATTGCCGTCGCCGCCAACTTCACCGCCCCCATGAAAGAGATTGCCGAGGCCTTCGCGCAGGACAGTGGTCATGAGGTCGAAGCGGCCTTTGGCTCATCCGGCAAGTTCTATGCCCAGATCCAGAACGGGGCGCCCTTCGAGATACTGCTCGCGGCGGACGCCCAGACCCCGGCCAAACTCGCCGAGGAAGGTCTCGCCCTCGCCGAGACGGCCTTCACCTATGCCAAGGGCACCCTGGTGCTCTGGAGCAAGGACGCCGAGCGCATTCAGGACGGCCCCGAAACGCTGCGCGCAGGTCAGTTCCGCAAGCTCGCCATCGCCAATCCGCGTCTCGCGCCCTATGGCGCGGCGGCCATGGAAACGCTGGAGCATTTCAATCTGGTTGAGACGCTGGAACCGCGTTTGGTCAAAGGGGACAACATCGCCCAGACCTATCAGTTCGCCGCCACGGGCAATGCCGAACTGGGCTTTGTCGCGCTCTCGCAGGTCTATCGCGATGGCGCGCTCGTCGAGGGCTCGGCCTGGACAGTGCCGGCGGACTTTCATGGGCCCATTCAACAGGATGCCATCCTGCTCAAGCGCGGCTCGGACAACGCCGCTGCTCGCGCCCTGCTCGACTATCTGAAAGGCGAGACGGCGCGCGAGATCATTCGCCGCTTCGGCTACACCATCTGAATAGACCTATCACACATGGATTGTTCGGTAAGGGCTGGGGGATGGACGCGGGGGTATCGACGGCAGGGATGCCGTCGCCAAGCCTCCAGGGAAGGATTCACGGCGTCCCCCGTGGCCATCACCCAGCCCGGAGCGCTTCAGGAAAACCGAAAAACTGATGTGCAATGAGCATAACCATCATGGGTGCCGTCGCGAACTTCTTCCCCCGCCCCCTGGGGAGAAACGCTCATCGCGATTCACCCGCCCCAGTCTTTCACTCGACCCAAGGAGGATGACGAATGGGCTTCTCCGATGCCGATCTTCAGGCCATCTGGTTAACCCTGCGCCTAGCCAGCCTGGTCACGGTCCTGTTGCTGCTGATCGGGACACCTATCGCCTGGTGGCTGGCGCGCACGCGATCAGCCTGGAAGGGACCGGTTGGCGCACTGGTGGCCCTGCCGCTGGTGTTGCCCCCCACCGTGCTCGGCTTTTATCTGCTGCTCGCCATGGGGCCGAACGGTCCTGTCGGCCAGCTCACCGAATCACTTGGGCTGGGGCTGTTGCCCTTCACCTTCTGGGGGCTGGTGGTCGCCTCGGTGTTCTATTCCATGCCCTTCGTGGTGCAGCCCATCCAGAACGCCATCGAGGCGCTCGGGGAGCGACCGCTTGAGGCGGCGGCCACGCTGCGCGCCGGCCCCTGGGATCGATTCTTGACCGTGGTGGTGCCGCTCGCGCGTCCGGGCTTTCTTACCGCTGCCATCCTCGGCTTTGCCCATACCGTGGGCGAGTTTGGCGTGGTGCTCATGATCGGTGGAAACATTCCGGGCGAGACCCGGGTGGTCTCGGTGCAGATCTATGACTATGTCGAGGCCATGGACTACGGTCAGGCGCACTGGCTGGCGGCGAGTCTGGTGATCTTCTCCTTTCTGGTACTGCTCGTGCTCTACAGCCTCAATCACCGCCAGGCGCTGCGTTAAGGGAGTTCGTTCATGCCTAGTCAACGCATCATTGCCCGTTTTCACCATACCTATCCCGACTTCAGCCTCGACGTCGATCTTGACCTGCCGGGTCGCGGCGTGACGGCGCTCTTTGGACACTCGGGTTCGGGCAAGACCACCCTGCTGCGCCTCATTGCCGGATTGCAGCACACGCCCCAGGGATTTCTGAGCGTGAACGGCGAGATCTGGCAGGAGGGCGCGCGCCTGCTGCCCACCCATCGCCGTCCGCTGGGCTATGTCTTTCAGGAGGCAAGTCTCTTCGCCCATCTCTCGGCGCGCGGCAATCTGGAGTATGGCATGCGGCGGGTGGCGCGCGGCAAGGCCATGGACCGCGCCGCGCTCGATCAGGCCATCGCGCTGCTCGGCATCGGCCATCTGCTCGAGCGCCGCCCCCACCAGCTCTCGGGCGGCGAGCGCCAGCGCGTGGCCATCGCGCGGGCGCTGGCGCTCCAGCCGCGTCTGCTGCTCATGGATGAGCCGCTCGCCGCGCTCGATCTGGCGCGCAAGCAGGAAATCCTGCCCTATCTGGAGCGCCTGCACGACGAGCTGGAGATACCGGTGCTCTATGTCAGCCACTCGCCCGATGAGGTGGCGCGGCTCGCCGATACGGTGGTCATGCTGGAACGCGGGCGCGTCATGGCCCAGGGAGCGGTGGGCGAACTGCTCACCCGGCTCGATCTGCGCCTCGCGCGCGCGCATGACGCGAGCGCCATTCTCGATGGTCGGGTGCGCGATCACGACCCGCGCTACCGGCTCACGCGCATCGACACCCCAGCCGGCACCCTGCGTCTGGCGCAGATCGAGCGCGCGCCCGGCGAGAGGGTGTGGCTGCGCATCCAGGCGCGCGATCTCAGTCTCGCACTCGACGAGCCCGGCACCTCCAGCATCGTCAACATCCTGCCTGCACGCGTCCTCGCCCTGGAGCCACTGGAGGAGGCGCAGCTGCTGGTCAAGCTCGGCGCGGGCGCCGACCAGGCCACGCCCCTGCTCGCGCACATCACCCGCTACTCCGCCGACCGGCTCGGGCTCGTCGAGGGGCAGGAGCTCTTCGCCCAGATCAAGGCGGTGGCGCTGATGGAGTGAGCGCCTGCCACGCCCATTTGAACGCAGGGCAGGCTTGATGTATAGTCCCCGGCTCGCAACCTGATCGACCTCCATCGACCGGTTGCGCATTTTGGAGAGGTGTCCGAGTGGCTTAAGGAGCACGCCTGGAAAGTGTGTATAGGTTAACAGCCTATCGAGGGTTCGAATCCCTCCCTCTCCGCCATATTTTTGCAAGAATGTCTTGCAAATCAATCTGATACAGCCAAAGCCCACCTAGTAGTCCCCCGCTGAGTCCCCCAGAGCGCTGAGTGTCCTGCTCCAGCGCCCCTACAGATGTCATTCAAATCTGAAGCAACGGATCTACCCCCGCGCCTGATGAGATCAGCTGGCCACGGTGCCTGAGCGCCCCGGTGGACGGGTGTAACCGCGTTCACCCCATGAGCGTCCTTCAAATTTGAAGCATCTCCGGCACTGCCGGAATTTCCGGCAGTAGTCAACCCATCAGGGGGGATTCCTCGGATCCGGGGGATCAGATCGGCGTGGCACCGTGCTTACTGGCTTGTGAGATGGTTCCGCTCGGAGCCATGAGAAAATTCAGTGGGTTAAGGTTCACCGAACCGGGCAAGTCAATCGACTGCGCGTCGTGGGATTTCCCCACGACGGGGAGAACCCTAGATTGCTGGTGCGGGTGTATCTGATACATCGGCGTCTGTCAGTGTGGGCAGATCGGTATCAGCCGCAGTCGTATCTGATACAGGCTCGGGATATTCGACGCGCAGGCGGACGGGCCGTCCACGGTCCTGCTCGCAGCGCTCGAACAGCTCCATGAAGGCGCTGGCCAGCAAGCTGGGCTGGCCCTCCTTGTGCGCCTTGCGCGCGGCCTCCCACAGCCCGGTGGTGCTCACGGTGGTCAGATCGCCCCCGTAGGCCAGGGTGCTCCATGCCTGCCGTCTCATCAGGGTCATGCGGTAGTTTGGCTTGCGCTGGGTGCTGGTGTCGGTGTTGTCGCTCATCTCTCGCTCTCCGGGTGTATCAGATACGCGGGGCGGGGATGCAAGGGTGTATTAGATACGCGCACAGGACGGGATGCTTGTAATGCCGGGCATTGCCGGAAATTTCGGCAGTGCCCCCCTCGAAGAACAGGACACGTGCTTACTGGCGTGTGAAATGATCCCGATCGGGATCATTTCAGGAAGGGTCGGGATCGGTTCCCGACCCTGCTCCCCGCTCACGGGCCTGATGGATGACCGGGAACTCGGAATCTGAAATCTGAGACGGGAAATTCGCATTTGAAATGTGATTTTCCCGCCCATCCATGAGGCGGTGGGATGGTATTCCGCCTATCCTGGACATAAGCTCAGCACGGGGCTGGGGACGTGCTCCATAAGCCCTCAATCTTGGTTTTGTCTTGCTGGGGTGAACGCAGGTAGCTGTGTGCTGGGCCAGAACCCACGGGCGCTCGGCTACAACCTGACCGCGAAGGCGCTAGTCCACGCCAAGCATGGCGGCGTTTTGCCGCAAGTAAACAAAATCAACGGGTTATCGCCAGAACCCACGGGCGGACTGGCCTATACGTAATGCCTGAGCCCCACGTTCCCGACGAATGGAAGGGGGGCCGATCCGTTCGGACCCCAGGTGGGGCGGCGGATGTGGTTCCGCGCATGTCCCGCCAACCAGGGTGACTACTCCCATCCTGAGATCGTCGTTGATTGCCTGTCGCTGAATCTGGTGGATGGCGCAGGTCAGCATCTCCTGAAAGGGATAGTCAGGCGCGTCGGCCAGGAGCGCCGCCGACTCGTCGAGCCACGCGCGCCGCGCTTCGGGCTCGCCCTTCACCAGACCAAGCAGGAGTTCGTCGAG
>JAFGTZ010000505.1 GCA_016938795.1 Chromatiaceae bacterium
GCCTCACGGCATGTGATCGAAACCCAGCGGGCGACCGCTGCGCGGGCTGGCATCATCGCCGGGGCGCAGCGCCAGGGGCAGGAGTACCACCAGGGTGCCCAGCAACAGCACCATCTCCAGCGCATAGACGAAGTTATAGCCCGCCGCCGGACCGCCGAACGAGGCACCGAAGAGACCGCTCGCGGCTAGCCCCCCGACGATATCCTGCAAGGCGCCGCCGAGCGCCATGGCCACACCCGTGGCGGTTGCCTGCACCGCGCCCCAAGCGCCGAGCGCGAGACCGCTGTGACCGCCTTCCGACATGGCCATGGCCGCTGTGAGGGTTCCGATAAGAAAAAGCCCGCCGCCAAAGCCAATGAGCCCGGCGCCCGCCCGGTAGAGCCCAGGCATATCGAGCGGCGCCGAGGCGATGACCGAGGCAAAGGCAAAGAGTCCGACCAGGGCGCCGGCGGTGGCCAGCCGATAGGGAGCAGCGCCGCGGCCTAGCAACTGCGAGGCCAGGGCAAAAGCGACCAGGGTTCCAGCGGCAAAGATGGCGGTCAGTGTGGTGGTTTGGGAAACACTCAACCCCAGCACCTTGCCGCCATAGGGTTCAAGCAGAATGTCCTGCATGGTAAAGGCCGCCGTACCCAGCCCCACCGCCACGAGCAGATGGCTCGCGCGACCGCCACTGATGAAGGCGCGCCAGGATTCGATGAAGGGGGGACGCGGGGTCTTGTCCGCCGCGCGCACCGGATCCACCGCTTCCTGCTTCCAGAGCGCGATGACGTTGAAGATGATGGTGAGCAGTGCCGCGCCCTGAATGAGCTGAATCAGCAGGCGCTGGGAGAAGTTCGTCAGTAACTGACCAAACAGCAGGGCGCTCAGCCCCATGCCCGCAAGCAGTGTCACATAGAGCAGCGCCACCACGCGCGGGCGCTTGTCCTCCGGCGCAAGGTCGGTGGCCAGGGCCAGACCGGCGGTCTGGGTGGTATGCAGACCCGCGCCCACCAGCAGAAAGGCCAGGCCGGCGCCGATCTGGCCAAGGAAATTCAGGCTGTTGCTGGTATCGGAGAGCAACAGCAGGGCAAAGGGCATGATGGCGAATCCGCCAAACTGCAACATGCTGCCCATCCAGATATAGGGAATACGCCTGAGGCCAAAGGCGGAATGATGGTAGTCGGAACGATGCCCGATGAGCGCGCGCAGGGGCGCGAATACCAGGGGCAGCGCCACCATGGTGGCCACCAGCCAGGTCGGAACCCCAAGCTCGACGACCATGACCCGGTTGAGCGTTCCGGTCAGCAGCACCATCGCCATACCGACCGACACCTGAAAGAGTGACAGGCGCAACAGACGACGCAAGGGCAAATCCGCCGTGGCGACATCGGCGAAGGGCAGGATCTTGGGCAGCAATTCGCGAAAGGCGATTGCCAAGGGGTCTTGAGGGCGACTCATGCCGGAATCAGCTCCACACATCTAGTTTTGAAGGGAATAACGCGCATGGCTCACAAGCGGCGCGGGCGACAACCGCCAAAGTAGTTGGTCAGGAAAGGCGCCGAGATTGATGTCTCTCGAACAATGCGGCCAAGGCGTGATCAGTGTCGGCTGGAAATGGTACGCCCCCAAGGGCTTTGAAGGAAGAAGGCGGGACGACCAGCCGGCAGCCAGGAGCGGAGACTTCAAAACGCAAACCGGGCAGACATCTTGCGATGACTGCCCGGTCTTGACCATCGGCAGCGATGGTCAGGTGCTCAAGGCAAGGCTTACCAGCCCAGGCCCAGATCGAACACCACGGCATGCAC
>JAFGTZ010000506.1 GCA_016938795.1 Chromatiaceae bacterium
AGCAGCAGCCGCATGGCCTCCCCGCCCCCGCTCATTGCTCCCCCCAGCGCGCGCCCGGGATGAGGATCATGGAGAAATAGGGCACGCTCGCCGGATCGACCTCGGCGAGCGGGCGGATGCACTCCTCGTCCATGGTGGCGCGCTCCACATAGCGGGCGCGCTCCATCAGCCCCAGCCGCGCGATCACCCGACGCACCTTGGCGAAGTTGCTGCCGAGCTTCATGATGGCCGCCGCCTCGACCCCGGCAAGCTGACGCTCCAGCGCCTCCTCGGGCAGGGTACCGGCCACCACCAGCAGACACTGGTCGCGATACACCAGCGGGGTGCGCAGCACCGAGGCGCTTGCCAGCACCGAACAGACGCCCGGCACCACCTCGCTTGCATAGCGCTCGGCGAGCCGGTCGTGCAGATACATGAAGGAGCCGTAGAAAAAGGGATCGCCCTCGCAGAGCACCGCCACATCGCGCCCGGCGTCGAGATGCGCGGCAAGACGCGCAGCCGAGGCATCGTAGAAGTCGCGCATCACCAGCTCGTAGTCATAGGGCGGCGGCGGGCGCTTGCCGGTAATCGGATAGATGAGCGGTTCCAGGATCTGCTCGGCGCGCAGCTCCGACTCGACCGTGGCGAAGGCATTGCCCCGGCTCTCCTTGCTGGCGTAATAGGCCACCACGGGCGCGCCGCGCAGCAGACGCAGCGACTTGAGCGTGATGAGTTCCGGGTCGCCCGGGCCGACCCCCAACCCGAGCAGCCGTCCGCGTACCGGCTCAGCCATGCGTCTCGCGCCCCAGCGCGTTCACCGCTGCCGCCGCCATGGCGCTGCCGCCCCGCCGACCGCGCACCGCCACGAAAGGCACGCCGCGACTGTTCGCCGCCAGCGCCTCCTTCGACTCGGCCGCGCCGATAAAGCCGACCGGAAAGCCGAGGATGAGCGCCGGACGCGGCGCGCCGGCATCGAGCATCTCCAGCAGCCGAAAAAGCACCGTGGGTGCATTGCCCACCACCACCACCGCGCCGTCTAGATGCTCGCGCCACAGCTCCAGCGCGGCGGCGCTGCGGGTGTTGCCCAGCTCGGCGGCGAGCACCGGCACGCGCGTGTCGTTCAGGGTGCAGATCACCGCGTTGTTGGCCGGCAGACGCGCGCGGGTAATGCCCTCGGCCACCATGCGGCTGTCGCACAGCAGGGGCGCACCGGCCTCCAGCGCCGCGCGACCCGCCGCGCCCGCGCCGGGCGAAAAGACCAGATCGGCGACGATGTCGGTCATGCCACAGGCATGGATCACCCGCACTGCTAGGGCCTCGAGATCCTCGGGAATGCGCGAAAGATCCGACTCGGCGCGAATGATGGCGAAGGATTGACGGTAAATGGCATGGGCGTCGCGGTTATAGTCGAGCATGAAAGGTCTCTGAACGGCGGGCAACGGCACGAGGAAAAGACACCGAAACCGCGCGTGGTGAGGGCACTGCCAAGTGGCTTATAGCCCCGTGGCCTGAAATCCGTGCGGGCGGGAACGAGGGCGGGTTTCGGGAAACAGAGGATTATACTATTGCCATTTGATGTCACTCAATGCCAAGCCCATGCACGCGACCGACCCAATCCCAGAGAGCACGACCCACGCCAGCGCCCCGCCCTGGCTGACGATTGTTGGCATTGGCGAGGATGGCCTCGCCGGGCTGGGCGAGACGGCGCGCGCGGCCATTGCACGGGCTGATGTGCTCTTTGGCGGCGCGCGGCATCTGGCGCTGGTTCCCGAACGCGCGGGGCAGCAACGCCTGACCTGGCCCACGCCCTTTGCCGGCGCCTACGACCGGGTGCTCGCCGAGCGCGGGCGCCCAGTCTGCGTGCTCGCCAGCGGCGACCCCATGCTGCACGGCATGGGCGCGACCCTGGCCGCGCG
>JAFGTZ010000507.1 GCA_016938795.1 Chromatiaceae bacterium
GCCGCCCTGGATGGGGCGCGCGAGCTGGCGCTGCCGATCATCGCCATGACCACCACACTGATTGCGGTCTATGCCCCCATCGGTTTCATGGGCGGTCTGGTTGGCGCGCTCTTTACCGAATTCGCCTTCACGCTCGCCGGCGCGGTACTGGTCTCCGGCGTGGTGGCGCTCACGCTCTCGCCCATGCTCTCGGCGCGCGTGCTGCGCGCGGGGCAGGAACAGGGCCGCTTCGAGCGGGCCGTGGAGCGCTTGTTCACTCGCCTGGCCGAGGTCTATCGGCGGGCGCTCGGGCGTTGGTTGCGCTATCCCTCGGCCACCCTGGCGGTCGCCCTTGGGCTGGTGGCGGCCATCTATGTGATGTACAGCATGACCGAGCAGGAGCTAGCCCCAACCGAGGATCAGAGCATCCTGTTCTTCATGGCCAATGCGCCGCAGACGGCAACCCTCGACTACAACCTGAAATATGCCGCACAGATGCAGCCCATCCTGGAGTCTTTCCCCGAGTATTCAGAGAGCTTCATCATCGTCGGCATGGGCGGCGATTTAACCACCACCTTCGGCGGCTTCAAGATGCCGCCTCCCGATGAGCGCAGACGCTCGCAAATGGCGATTGAGCCCGAGCTTCAGGCCGCGCTGGCCGAGATCAGCGGGCTTCAGACCGTGGTCTTTCCCCTGCCCAGCCTGCCTACCCCGGGCAGCGGCATGCCGGTGGAATTCGTCATCCTGTCCGATCAGCCCTATGAGGAACTCGACGGGCTTGCGGAGCAGCTGCTTGGAGAAGCCATGGCGAGCGGGCGCTTCATGTTTCTCATGAAAGACATGCGCTTCGAGCGACCGCGCACGCGCCTGGAGGTGAATCGCGAACTCGCCGGCGATCTTGGCATCAGCATGAGCAGCCTGGGCGCAAGTCTGGCCGTGATGCTGAACGAGGATTACATCAACTGGTTCAGTCTCGCAGGGCGCGGCTATCAGGTCATCCCTCAGGCGATGGCCGCGCAACGCGCGGATGCCGAGTCGCTCCAGCACTACTACCTGCGCAGCGCCGGGGGCGAGCTGATTGCGCTCGATGCCCTGGTGCAGGCGCGTCCCGAGGTCGAGCCCTCGCGGCGGGTGCAGTTTCAGCAGCTCAACGCCATCACGCTCTCGGGCGTCATGATGCCGGGCGTCACGCTGGGCGCGGCGCTTGGCGAACTCGAACAGCTGGCCGATGAGATTTTCCCCAAGGGCGTGCGCTGGGATTACAAGGGTGAGTCGCGCCAGTACAAGACCGAGAGCGGCGCCCTGGAGCTGACCTTTTTTCTCTCGCTGCTGGTCATCTATCTGGTGCTCGCGGCCCAGTTCGAGAGCTGGCGCGATCCCTTCGTGGTGCTGATGTCGGTGCCGCTCTCCATTGCGGGCGCGCTGGCCTTTCTCTTTCTCGGTCTGGCCAGCGTGAACATCTACACCCAGGTCGGGCTCATCACCCTCATTGGGTTGGTGGCCAAGAATGGCATTCTCATCGTGGAGTTCGCCAATCAGCTGGGCGAACGCGAAGGGCTCTCGCGCCGCGAGGCCGTCGAACAGGCCGCCGCGATTCGGCTGCGCCCCATCCTCATGACCACGGTGTCCATGCTGGTGGCCATGGTTCCGCTGCTGCTCGCACAGGGCCCCGGCGCGGTGAGCCGGTTCGACATCGGTCTGGTGATCGTCACCGGCCTTGGAATCGGCACCCTGCTGACGCTCTTTGTGGTGCCGGCCTTTTATCTGCTGCTCGCTCCCGCCCGCCGATCCTGAGTGGACGGCAAGCTCACCGCTCAGGCCCGCCGCCTCCCGTTCCAGGCGTACCACGGGGGCCGGCGCCTGCTTCGGGCCCCGGCCCCCGTGCTTCTCAAGCCGGAGCCGTCAAGACAGGCGAGTTCAGTGCGCCCCGGCGGCGCGCAGTTCATCCTCAAGCTGCTGGTTACGCCGCTGACATTCCTCGGTCTTCACCCGGTCGATGAGGTCGAAGAGCGCGTGGGTGCTGAGTTCAAACTCGTTGATGATCGTGCGAATACGCTCAAAACTCAGGCCCTCGCGATGCATGTCGAGCATGCGATGGATGAGCTCGGCCTGTTCGACCGCACCTGCCTGAAGGTTCTGCCAGGCACGGGTGCCCGACATGGGCTGACCGCGTGCGCCATCCATCCAGGCGTCGAGCGGTGTGTGGCGGAAGGCGGTCTCGTCGATGGCCTCGGTTCCGGTGATGACCGAGAGCAGCTCGTCCTTCATGCGGATACATTCGAGCTTCACCATGTTGATCTCGAACACCAGCTTGACGTCGCACACCTGATCGAGCGGACGCTGCAATGCCTGGGTCTGATGCGAGACATTGACCAGATTCTCGACCCGCTTGGCAATGTGGTTCGAAAGCCGGAAGACCTCCTCGGCGACACGCTGGTTGTTGTCGTTGGCGGTGGCCAGATCATGGGTGATGGTGGTGATGTTGGCGATCTGCTCGAACTGCTGGCGTGAGGAGTCGCGCACGTCCTTGGTCACGCGCAGCATGGCGTCAACATTACTGCTGATCTCGGAGAGCGACTGCTGGGTCTTCTCGGCGAGCTTGCGCACCTCGTCGGCCACCACGCCAAAGCCGCGTCCGTGCTCGCCGGCGCGCGCGGCCTCGATGGCGGCGTTGAGGGCGAGCAGGTTGGTCTGGCCCGCGATATCGGCAATCACCTGAGTGAGGTTCTTCATCGACTCGGCCTGTTCGCTCATCTCGGCGATACGCTGGTCGCTGTCCTCGATGTTGCGTGCGATGACGCCAATGGTGTCGTTGGTGACCGTGATGGCGCTGGTCTGCGAACCCGAGGCCTCGCGCAGCTGCGAGGAGGCCTCGAAGAGCTGCTCGGTGCCCTGCTGAAGCGTCTCGCCCGTGCGCCGGATCAGGGCCATGAGTTCCGAGATGCTCACGCCCAGGGTGTTGATGGAGCTGATCAGACTGCCGAGCTTGCCGGTGTGCTCCTCGACCTCCAGCCGGCTGGTGAAGTTTGAGCTGGCGAACGACAGGATGGCGGCCAGGATCTTGTCGAAATTCTGCTGCGAGCGCTCCAGCATGGTGTTAAAGATGCTTTTCAGCGCCTCAAGCTGACGGTTATCGGTCGCGCCCTCGACACGCGAGGAATAAAAGCCGCTGGTGACGCGCCCGACAATGGTCTCGACCTCGCGGATCAGGGCGCGATCGCGCTCGAACATGCCCTGGGTGTGGGCGACGTTTTCGCGGATCATGCCAGCCATCTCGCCAAGTTCATCCCGGCTTTCGAGCCTGATCGGCGTCACCTCGTCACTCGCATGGTTGAGGTAGTCGAAAAAGCCCTGCAAGCCCGTTTTAATCTCGGCGATGGGCTTGAGGATCATGGCGTTCATGCCATAGGACAGGCCCAGAATGATGAAGAGGATCATGAAGATGATCAGCCCCAAAAAGGACAGGGTGATGGTCGTCGCCTCACCGATACGTTCCTTCAGCACCGCGATAGGTTCGCCAACCACATGGTAGGCCACCACGTCGCCCTTAAGATCGGTCACGGGCAAGAGGCTTGCGAAGAAGCGCGCGTTGCGGGTGTAGCCGCGTTCGAGCAGTTCCTGGTAGTCGAGGGTGCGCGCGAACTCCACTGTGGGGGCGCTGAAATATTTGTCATTCAACACCACAAAATCGCCAACCTTTTGATTATTTGCGGCCTTTTTGGCAATTTTCAGCGCTTCATCATTCAGTAGCATGAGATAGAACTTGCCCTCCTTCTCGAAGTCGCGGCTCACGCTGCCCACACCCTGAAGAAACTCCAGGGTGCCCACGAACTCATCGCCATCGAACACCGGCAGGATGGCGCGAATCATGAGGCTGTTCTCGCCGAGCTCGAAGGCGACCAGGGCCTTGCGCTCGCGGTTCACTTTCACGACTCCGGGGCGCAGCGTGCTGAGGTCGTCGCCGAACTGATCAAGCTTCCAGCTGCGCACAAAGGAGCGCATATCGGCGGTGTGCAGATGCACCTGGATGCCCTTGAAATTGCTGTTGTTGCGATACATGGCGCCAATCGCCTCAAGGGTGGCGATTGCCAAGGCGCGATCACCGCGCTTCATGGCGTCGATAATGGAGCGATTGGAGGCGAAGGCGATGGCATTGGTCAGGCTAATATCTTCTTTCTTGACGATGCGCTGGCGCACTGAGCCCAGCAGCAGCTCCTGGCGCTGTTCAACGATACGCTTGGTGAGCGCCACCTCGCTGAAGTAGGCATAGGCCAGGCCGATTAGCAGAGACAGCAGCCCCATGGCTGCGATCAACAAAAAAACCTTGGTACGAATTGAGTGCATAGGGTGCAGTGCTCCTTGCCGGGATCAGGCATCACAGGACGCGATGGTAACGCAAGACAAGCAAGTCAGGCTGCGCATTGGGGCAGTGGAACGCCACCGTTCCGAGCATCCTGATCAGAAGCTGTCCAATCTAGAGTTTATCCTTATAAAACAAGATTATAAGTTTTGTTTTCACAGCTTATCCACAGATCCAGTCACAGCTTTTGTGGACAACTCCTCGCCTGGGTCCGCTTTCGGCGGAGCGGCGAACCGCGCTGGAGTCCTGGCAGGCGCGCGAAAAGCAACAGGGCCAGTATCCCGGCGTGGATCAGTGGTACCAGCCGATCAGCCTTCACCAGCCAAAGATAGTGCAGAACAGCCAGGATGGCGACGAGATAGATGACGCGATGCAGGCGCTTCCAGTGGCGCCCCAGGCGGCGCATCCAGCCCCGGCTGGAGGTCAGGGCAAGCGGGACGAGCAGCACAAAGGCTGCCAGCCCTACCGTGATGTAGGGACGGCGCCAGACGTCCGCGAGGATGGTGGACCAGACCAGGGCGCGATCAAGTCCCAGATAGACCATCAAATGCAGGCTTGCATAGAAGAAGGCAAAAAGCCCCAACAGACGCCGCTGACGCACCCAGCCGCCCCAGCCGGTGAGACGGCGCGCCGGGGTCATGGCCAGGGTGGCCAGCAGCAGCCACAAGGCCCAGTCGCCCGTGGCATGGAGCAGATGCTCGACCGGGTTGGCGCCAAGGTTAGCACTCAGCACCCCGCGCAAGAGGTCAAGGGCCGGCAGCAAGCAGAGGCCAAAGAGCGTCACCTGAAGGACGCGGATGGGCCAGTCGTCACCTGGTCTGGACATGGCCCGTCCTCAGAAAAAGCGCCGCAGATCCATGCCCGCGTAGAGAGGCGCCACCGCCTCGCCATAGCCGTTGAAGGGCAACGTCTCGCGCGGCTTGGCCAGCAGGCCCTCGCCAATCATGCGATGGGTCTTCTGGCTCCAGCGCGGATGATCCACCGCCGGGTTGACGTTGGCATAGAAGCCATATTCGCCCGGCTGGCGGGCGTTCCAGGCGGTTACCGGCTGGTTCTCCACCAGGCTGATGCGCACAATCGACTTGATGCTTTTGAAGCCATATTTCCAGGGCACCACCAGACGCAGAGGCGCGCCGTTCTGATTGGGCAGCGTCTCGCCATAGAGCCCGGTCGCCAGGAGGGTGAGCGGATGCATGGCCTCGTCGATGCGCAGCCCCTCGCGGTAGGGCCAGTCGAGCACGCCCCGGCGTTGTCCCGGCATCTGCTCCGGATCGTGGAGCGTCTCAAAGGCCACATAGCGGGCGCGCGAGGTGGGGCGCACATCCTTCAGCAGGCTGGCGAGCGGAAAGCCCTGCCAGGGAATCACCATGGCCCAGGCCTCGACACAGCGCAGCCGATAGAGGCGCTCCTCCTGCGGATAACGCGCCAGGATGTCCTCGATGCCGATCTCGCGCGGGGCCTCGCACTCGCCGTCGATGCGAATGCTCCAGGGGCGCGTGACCAGCGCCTGGGCATGGATGGAGGGGTCGCGCTTGCCCGCGCCGAATTCGTAGAAATTGTTGTACTGGGTGATGTGCTCGATGGCGGTCGGCGTCTCGCCGCCGTCATCCGCTGACAGGGCAGCGCCCGCGCCAGGCAGGGCCGCGAGGCCAGCGAGCGCCAGGGTGCCTTTGAGAAGGTCGCGCCGGCGTCGCCAGACTTCCGGCGGCGTGATCTCAGATGGGGCAATGTCGGCGGGTTTGCGGATCAGCATGCGACACCTCCGGGATGGGGCCCGGGCCGGATGCCCGGGCACAACACATCATGGGGGCCTTCGCCGTTCGCTTCGAGAGCCCGCCGCAATGCGCCGCCTCAGCCCGAGGCGGCCAGCGCCTGATCAAGATCGGCGATGATGTCATCGACATGCTCGATGCCGATCGAGAGTCGAATCAGATCCTCGCTCACCCCGGCGCGCGCCAGCTCCTCGGGCGAGAGCTGACGATGGGTGGTCGTGGCTGGATGGCAGGCCAGGGTCTTGGCGTCGCCAATATTCACCAGCCGCACCGCGAGCTTGAGCGCGTCGATAAAACGCGCCCCGGCGGCACTCCCCCCCTTGATGCCGAAGGAGAGGATGGAGCTCGCGCGCGCGCCGTCCATGTAGCGCTCGACGAGCGGATAATCCGGGTTCTCGGGCAGCCCCGCGTAGCGCACCCAGGCCACCTTGGGATGATCCTGGAGAAAGCGCGCAACCGCGAGGGCGTTCTCGCAGTGGCGATCCATGCGCACATGCAGCGTCTCGATGCCCTGCAGGATGAGAAAGCTGTTAAAGGGCGAAATAGCCGCCCCCATGTTGCGCAAGGGCACCACGCGCGCGCGCCCGATGAAGGCCGCCGCGCCAAGCGCCTCGGTATAGACTACCCCGTGATAGGACACATCCGGCTCGTTCAGCATGGGGAAACGCTCGGCGTGCTCGGCCCAGGGAAAACGTCCCGAGTCCACGATGATGCCGCCGATGGTGGTGCCGTGCCCGGCCATATACTTGGTGAGCGCATGCACCACAATGTCGGCCCCGTGCTCGAAGGGGCGATGCAGATAGGGCGTGGGCACGGTGTTATCGACCACCAGCGGCACGCCATGCGCGTGGGCCATCTCGGCCATGGCCCCAACATCGGCGACATTGCCCGCCGGATTGCCGATGGACTCGCAGAACACTGCCTTGGTGCGGGCGTCGATGCGCGCCTCCATGGCCGCGATGTCGTTGGGCGCCACCATGCGCACCTCGATCCCCAGGCGCGGCAGGGTGTGGGCGAAGAGGTTGTAGCTGCCCCCATAGAGGGTGGACACCGCCACAATGTTATCGCCCGCCTGGGCCAGGGTGAAAATGGTGTTGGTCACTGCCGACATGCCCGAGGCCAGGGCCAGCGCCCCTACCCCGCCCTCGAGCGCTGCCACACGCTGCTCGAGCACATCCGTGGTAGGGTTCATGATGCGGGTGTAGATGTTGCCCGGCACCTTCAAATCGAACAGATCGGCCCCGTGCTGGGTGTCGTCGAAGGCGTAGCTGGTGGTCTGATAAATGGGCGTGGCCACCGAGCGCGTGGTGGGATCGGGGGCGAAGCCCGCGTGAATGGCAAGGGTTTCAAACTTCATCAAGGTTGCTCCGCGAGACACCCCGTCGGCATGGACGGGGCTAGAGGAAGGAGAGGCCCGCCGCGCTGATGTACAGATCCGCGCCGGACGCGGCTGGCATCTTAGCGCGAATTTCCGCGCTTCATGCGACCATGCAATCGCTCGCGCCCTTACCGCAGCGGGATGTCGCGCCCAAATTGTGTGTGGTTAGACTCGCCAAAGGGTCATGTTTTCATGCAAAAATAACGGGATTTCAATCTGATGCCGTACTTTGTCTACAAAATCAGTCAACCCATGAAGCTGGAGCTTCTCGACAGTTGCGAGCAGTATCAGGAGGCGCGGGCACAAGTCCGCGAGCGGCGCCGCCAGGCTACCGCAGAGGGCGAGACGCCCGGGGTTGAGTACCGCCTGATCTTTGCGCGCCAACAGTCCGAAGCCGAGCGCCTGCTCTCGACGCCGCGCGACGAACGGGTGATTGGCGAGGATTAGGCGCCGCGCCTCCGCGCGGCCTTACTCAGCGCTCCGAGAGCATGGCGCCTCGGGGGCGTTCGGCCCAGAGAAACTGCATCACCTTGCGCACATAGCCCTGGGTTTCGGGATAGGGCGGGATCTTGCGACCGTACTTCATCACGGCCCCCTCGCCGGCGTTGTAACCGGCCAGCGCAAGGCGCAGATCCTGGTCGAAGAGATCGAGCAGATCGCGCAGATAGGCCGCGCCGCCGCGAATGTTTTGCGCCGGATCGAAGCTGTTTTTCACCCCATAGCGCGCCGCCGTGCCCGGCATCAGCTGCATCAGGCCCTGAGCGCCGGCGCGAGAGACCGCGCGCGGGTTGTAGGCCGATTCGGCGCGGATGACCGCGTGCAGTAACTCGGGCGAGAGCCGGTAGCGACGCGCATGGGCCTGGATCAGCGATTCATAGGCCGCGCGGCGCTCGCGCATCGAGGCCGAGGGCTCAGGCACCCTCACCGGGCTGGAGCGGCGCAGGTTCAGACCGCTCAACGCCGCCTGATTCTCGCTCGCGAGCGTGCTCGCCGTACGCTTCCACTCCAGCCGATAGGCGCCGCCCTTGAGCGGGCTATCGGTGAAGTAGGTATTGCCCTGGGCATCGACATATTTATACACATCAGCAGCCGCCGTCGGCGTTAACGCCAAGGCCATCAGAATCCAGAGTCCAGATACAGCGACAGGCATCAGAAGGCATCCCCCAAGACGAATGGCGGCAGATGGTGCAATCTTGGTCTCAAAAATGCGCAAAAACAAGACAGGCGCGTTGCCTTTGGGCAACAGATAATCCTTTATTGCGCGACATACGGATAATGACACACAAGTCAAGCGTTGGGCATTTCAAAGTCCTTAAAGTCATCCCTGCAACGGAGTGAACAGAGGATGAAAAGCCATCTTTTCAAGAAATAACTTTATTTATTAATGATTTAAGAAAAGCATCCAGTTCTTGATACTTACATTTCAAACTTCATGTCAAGTATTAAGTGTGAAGGCGCTCAAACTGACATCTTTTTTTCATTGCTTTTTAGGCATCGCCTTTTACAATGCAAACCAGAGATCGAGCTGGGCTGCCTCGCTCATGCGGTCATCACAGCCAAGAAGGCCGTCAGTCCTGACGGGCTCGGGATTCGCACTCGTTCTCTCCGCGGGAGCACCTGCCCGCAGGCCTGCTGGCCGCCGCGCGAACCGTCAGGCCGCACATGACAATTCGTTCTAACGTCATCAAATGTACCGGGGGGAACATGAAACGACGTTATTTTCTGGGGCTTGCCCTTGCGGCAGCCGCCACACCCTTGACTGCGCTCGCCGCTGGCCCGCGTGAGCGCATCCTGCGCCTGCATCACATGCACACCGATGAGCGTCTGGAGGTCACCTATCGTATCGGCGACCGCTATCAACGTAACGCCCTGCAAAAGCTGAACCATTTTCTGCGCGACTTCCGCACCGGGGACACCATGGTCATGGATCCGCGTCTGTTCGACTTTCTGCACGATGTCTCGGCGCGGCTTGGCGACCCGGGGGCACGGTTCGAGGTGCTCAGCGCCTACCGCTCTCCCGCCACCAACAGCATGCTACGCAAGACCTCGCGCGGTGTCGCGAAAAACAGCCTGCACCTCACCGGCCAGGCCGTTGACATCCGCCTTCCCGGCGCGACCTCGCGGCTTGTGCGCGACACCGCCATCGGACTGAATCGTGGCGGCGTGGGCTACTACCAGCGCTCCGATTTCGTCCACCTCGACACCGGCAACGTGCGCCGCTGGGGCGC
>JAFGTZ010000508.1 GCA_016938795.1 Chromatiaceae bacterium
ACCGCCACGGTCACCGACCAGGCCAGCACGCCGAACACCAGCCCGGCCAGTGCCGCGCTGGCGGTGACGCTCGACACCAGCGCGCCGCTCTTCCAGTCGGCGGCCACCAGTGCCGATGGCGCCCAGGTGATCCTGACCTATGACACGGCCCTGAGCGCCACCACGGCCGCTGCCGCAGCCTTCGCGGTGCAGCTCAATGGCAGCGCCAATGCGGTCACCGGGGTAGCGGTCAATGGCACTACCCTGGAACTCACCCTGACCACGGCAGCCGTCCACGGCGACACCCTCACGCTTGGCTACAGCGACCCGACAACGGGCGATGACGCCAACGCCATCCAGGACGCCGCCGGCAACGATGCCGCCACCCTGCCCAACACCACCCCGGTGACCAACAGCGTGGCGCCGACTGATACCACCGCGCCGATCTTTGACCCCACGCGCTCGATGCCAACGGATAACGGCCGCATCATGGTGGACAGCGATCTGGTTTTGCGCTTTGACGAGGAGCTGAGCGCGGAGCGCTCGGATCTGAGCCAGGTGGCGCTCAAGGATAGTGCGGGCACTTCCGTCGAGGCCGCGTTCAGCCTCAACGGCAAGACGCTCGTCATCAATCCAACCGCCGCGCTGAGCAACGGCCAGAGCTACTACGTCAACTGGGAGGCCAACGCCCTTCAGGATGCTGCGGGTAACGCGGTGGCCGCACTCAGCGATACGACGACCTATAACGTCACGGCCGACGGTATCGCCCCCAGCCTGGAGGTCGCCAACTCGACCCCAACCGACGATGGCGCCCTAGTCCCCACAGGCGAGATCCGCCTCCAGTTCAGCGAAACCTTGAGCACCAGCCTCTCGAACCTTAACAGCATCCTGCTCAAGGATGGCGAAGGCGCCACCGTCTCGGCGAGCGTCGCCATCGTCAATGACGCCACCAGCGGCAAGGGCGCGGTTCTCATCACGCCGGCGGCGGACCTGATTGATGGTGCGGACTACTACGTCAACTGGACCCCTGAGGCCATCAAGGATATCGCCGGCAACGCGGCCGCAGCCGTTAGCGACACGACCACCTTCAACTTCACCGTCGATGGCACGCCCCCGGTCTTCGACCCGGATGGCTCCCTGCCGGCCGATGGCGCCCGGATTCAGGCCGGCGCCAATATCACGCTGCTCTTTAGCGAAGCCTTGAGTGCCGAGCGCTCGGATCTAACCAAGGTGGCCCTGAAGGACAGCGCAACCGACGCGACGGTCGCGGCCGATATCAGCCTCAGCGGCGACAGCCTCGTGATCAACCCGCAGGCCGCTCTCAGCGATGGGCGCGCCTATTACGTCACCTGGGGGGCTGGAGCGCTTCAAGATGCCGCAGGCAATGCCGTCGCAGTGGTCGGCGACAAGACAACCTACGACATCGTGGCCGATGCAACCGCGCCGGTCTTCCAGCCGCTGCTGTCCACCCCAGTTGACGATTCGAGCGAACAGCCGCGTGCGGGCAACATCGTGCTTCAGTTCAGCGAGGCCTTGAGCGCGGAGCGCTCGAATCTCAGTCAGGTGTTTCTCAAGGATGTGGAGAGCGATCAGGTCGTCACCGCAACGATGCGGCTCGTCGAGAACACCCTGGTCATTGACCCCATGAATCCGCTCGCCAATAACGCCAGCTACTACGTCACCTGGGCGGCAGGTGCGCTGCAAGATGCCGCTGGCAATGCCGTGGCGGCGCTCAACGACGAGACCAGCTTCAACTTCACCACCAATGGCAGCATTCCAAGCCTGGCTGAACTGGGCACGACAACGCTTGCGGATGGCTGGATGAACGCCGCCGAGGCGGCGACTCCCACCAACCTCCGGGCGTATCTGCCAACCAACGCGGTACCAGGTGATACACTGGAGCTGCTGATCAATGGGGTCTCCTTCAGCACACCCAAGAGCGTAGTTCTGACCGCCGCCGAGACGGGGCTGGGATACAGCGATTTCATTCTCTCGGCCGCAGAACTTGGCTTCAACGGCGTCAAGTCACTGACCGCCAAGGTGGGTCAGGGCGCCCCAAGCCCAGCGCTGACCTTTATCCTCGACGCCGCCACACCGGGCGCGCCAACCCTGACCGAAACCGGATCGAGCGACACCGCAGATGGCTGGATGAACGCCGCCGAGGCGCTCAGCACCACCTTCCGCGTGAACCTAGCCAGCACCGGGGCCGTGGCGGGTGACAGCGTGGAACTGCTGCTCGGGGGCGCGTCCTTTGTCGGCACACCGAAAAAGCTGACCCTGAGCGCCACCGACATTGCCGCTGGTCAGGTCGACTTTAATGTACTGAAGGCGAATCTGGGAGCCGATGGCGCCAAATCGCTCAGCGCTCGGATCAGCGATGCGGCTGGCAATATCAGCGCGCCCAGCACAGCCATCACCTTCCAGCTTGATACTGCCGCACCGGGCGCGCCCAGCCTGACCGAAACCGGATCGAGCGACACCGAGGATGGCTGGATGAACGCCGCCGAGGCGCTCAGCACC
>JAFGTZ010000081.1 GCA_016938795.1 Chromatiaceae bacterium
AACAATCCCTATGACCCCACGCGCGCCCTTGCTGATAGCTGGCGGACTTTGGACCCTGCTTGGCCTGGCGGCTGTCTGGTGGCCCCAGCTCAGGGAGCTGTGGCGCTGGCTTGGCGTCTTGGGCCTTGGGGTGCTTGCGCTGGATGCCTGGCGGCTCTGGCGCACCCCTGATCCGACGCTGGCGCGTGAGCTGGTGCGCAATCAGGCTCAGGGCCGCTGGAGTCAGGTGCGTCTTGATGTGACCAATCGAGCGGCTCGGCGAATCTCTCTCAGTCTGCATGATCTGCATCCACTGCACAGCGATACCGAGGGCCTGCCGGTTCAGCTTCGACTGAACGCCAGCGCCTCGGGCGAGCGCTGCTATCGGCTGCGTCCCCGTCGGCGTGGCGACTTTGAAATCAGCGCTTGTGACTGTGCGCTCAACTCACCCTTAGGGCTCTGGCGCGCGCGCCGATGTCTCAGGGTGAGGAGCGAGCTAAGGGTGTTTCCAGATATTACTGGCGCGCGCCATCAGGCATTGCTGGCTGCCCAGTCTGCGCACCCAAGGCCGGGCAGGCATCCTCTGCCCCGTCTGGGACGTGGAACCGAGTTTCACGAGATGCGCGATTATCGCGCAGGCGATGCCCTGCACCAGATCGACTGGAAGGCAACGTCACGGATGCAGCGGCTGATCTCGCGCGATTATGAAGACGAGCGCGATCAGCATCTGCTGCTACTGCTCGATTGCGGCCGTCACATGCGCCATGCCGAGGGTGAACGCGCGCATCTTGATGAGGCGCTTGAGGCGCTGCTTTTGCTCGCGCGTCTAGGGTTGCGTCAGGGAGACGCCGTTGGCTTTATGACCTATGGCGGGCCGCATCGCTGGTTTGCGCCTCGTAAGGGCGAGGCAGCGCTCTGGCCGCTGCTGGAGGCAATGCATGACCTCGAACCTAGCCTGGAGGCCAGCGACGCTTTGAGCGTGGCGCGCGACCTGATGCGCATCACCTCGCGGCGTGCCTTGGTGGTGGTGGTCACCAACAGTCGGGGCGAGGATCAGCCGGGTCTGGAGCAGGCCCTCGGTCTCTTGCGCCGCCGCCATCTGGTGGTGTTGGCCGATTTGCGCGAGACGCGTCTTGATGAGGCGTTCAAGGCGCCCATCCGCCAGTTTCGCGATGCGCTGCGCTTCCATGCCCTGCATCAATGGTTTGAGTCGCGTCGCGCGCAGCACGCACGACTGAGCCACCTCGGGATCGATGTGCTCGATCTGCCCCCCGCCCGCTTGCCTCTTGCCTTGATAGAGCGTTACAACCGTATCAAACGCACAGCGGCGCTCTGATTGAGCCTGTGAGTGCCTTGGCCTGCGCGGTTACTTCCGTGACCGCCTTCATCCACTTCATCCAGACGAGGAACGCCTTCCCATGCCTATGCTGTTTGCCGTCATGGCCCTCCTGTTGAGTCCTCCGCTCTTCGCCGATATTCCAGCAACTCCGGTCATGACCCTCTATGTCTTCAACGGTCCCCTTGAGCTGCCCTATTATGAGGTCGAGAACATTGGCCCCTCCGGACCCGGGGCGCCGGCAGGCCGCCTGCCCCAGGGAACCTCGCTGATTCCCTGCCTGCCCATTCGCAATGGCAAACCAGTGACCGACGCAACTGGAACACCCTATGTCGGGTTCGAGGTGGTTGTGGACCCGCGCCAAGCCCGAGATGAGTCGGCCACGGAGCGCTTTCGAGCAGCCGTTGCCGAGCGCAAGACAGAGCGGGTAGACAATCATCATTGCCCGTCGAATGTGCGCCATGTGCTGGATGTGCGCAATCTCTACCCACTCGAAAAGGCGCCCTTCTTTCTGCCCGCTCCCGCGTCCGATGCCAAGCCGCGCCCGGCACCAGGCGCAAGCGAACTCGACCGTCTGGTGCGCGCCTTTCACGCCTCAGGGCACTGCGATCAGGCCAATAGGCGACTGACCGAGCGTCGTGCGGCGCTGGAGCGCGCCTGGGAGGCGTTCATGCGTGAGCAGCGCGCCCGAGGCATTGATCTGACTACGGTGGCGCGCGCCAAGCATCTCGACTATGTCATGCGCACCGCCCTCTTCGAGGGGCATTTGGGGCGCGGCTGCTCGGCCTATGGCGCCTGTGAGCGCAACATTGTGGCGCTATCGATTCGCAACCGCGCCGTGGGTCAGTGTCTCGCTTATCAGGGATGCACCTTCCCGGGTGATTTTCAGGGGGTCGCCTCAAAGGTCTCGCAATACAACATCTGGGATGAGTTTCTGACCCAGATTTCGGGGCTCACCTCCTGCTATCTGCGTCCCGATCTGGCCGATGATGAACGCTTTGGTCGCTGGCAACGGATGTATGCGCAGAATGTGGGCGATGTTGAGCGTATTCTCTACGGCAGCGATGCCGATCTAGGCGCGCTTTTCCCAGGCATGAATCTCGCCGAGCTTAAGCAGATGCGTCACTACTACCATGCCCCGGCCATGGGCAAATGCTTTCCGACACATCCGCGCATGGAGTACATCAGTGGCGCTATCGCCCGGTCCGGAGACAGCTTCGCGCTCTTGGCCAATCAGCGCATCGAGGTTGGAGAACGGCTTGGCGAGGACTATGCCTTCAAGCGCTTTCTGTTCGAGGAAGAGGCCAAGGGCGACCGCATTCGCATTGAGGATCAGTATCCTGGCTTTGTCGTCGATGGACGCAAGGTTGAGCTGCGCACGCCTCGCGACTGCGAACCCTGGGGCATTCCGCCAGGCTGCGCCGAGGGACGGGTTGGGCGCTATCGCAAGGTTCCGCCCTGGCTCAAGGCTGGGCGTCCGCTTGGCATTCGCTGCCGCATCGAGGCACATGGGGAATCCTGCAACGAACCCACAACCTGGACCACCACAGAAGTTGGCGGAACCTGCGATAAAGAGATGCGTCCAGTGGCCGCTGTGCGATAGCCAGGTTCTGGCGTGAATCATGCTTTCACTGAGTGGATTACTTAGCACAGACTCAGCGGAGGTTTTGATTCATGCTTCAGACCAGCGTCAAACTTGATCGCTATCTCAGTTTCGCGGGGCTCGACTGTGACGAGCGCGCCAGCCAGCTTCTCAACCGGGTGCGCCAACACCTTGCCGGTAAGGAGTCGCATTGGCGCGATTTTTTCGAGGCACGTCTGAGCGAGGCCGTGCGTCGCGGCGAGGATGACCTCTATCTTGTGGGAAGTCAGGTCAATGTCTTGCGCGACTTTTTTGCCGAATATCACGATGAGGATGGCATCGAGTTGCTCGAAGCGCTTGAAGAGGAGTGTTGCTAAGAAAACAGGCGGCCTTGTTGTAAAGAACACAAGATCAGCGGACTATGCTCATTGCAGATCAGTTTTTCGGTTTTCCTCATACGCTCCGGGCTAGGTGATGGCCACGGGAGACGGACGTGAATCCCTCCCTGGAGGTTTGACAGCGTCATCCCTGCCGCTGACACCCTGCGTCCATCCCCCAGCCCTCACCGAAAAATCCATCTGTGATTGGTATAAGTCTGAAATGATCGACACGCCTCACGGCCTCAGGTCAAGGCACGCCTGCCCATGCGGCATGGCGCGTCTTGGTCGGTGCGCGCGATCAGGGCGACCAGCAGGGCGTACGCTTGAGATGCCGGCACAGCATTTCAACCAGCCGCTCTCCAGCCTCTCGCATCTCGACACCCGGTCTGAAATCGGAGACCTGTGTCATCTTCAGGCCCGCGTAGCCGCAAGGATTGATACGCTGAAAAGGCTCCAGATCCATGTCCAGGTTAAGCGCCAAGCCGTGATAGCTGTACGCATTACGAATGCGTAGGCCGAGCGAGGCGATTTTAAAGTCGCCCACGTAGATGCCAGGCGCATTGGGGCGGCGCTCGCCCAGAATCTCGTAGCTCGCCAGCAGATCAATCACGGCCTGTTCGAGCAGCGTCACCAGCGAGCGCACACCGAGCCCCGCCCGGTGCAGATCCAGCATCAGATAGGCGACCAATTGTCCTGGGCCGTGATAGGTGACCTGCCCGCCACGATCAACCTTGATGACGGGAATCTCGCCAGGCGCCAGCAGATGCTCTTCGCGCCCGGCCTGCCCGAGCGTGAAAACCGGCGGATGTTCCAGCAGCCAGAGTTCATCGGCAAGCGCCTTGCCGCGTCGCTCATCGGTGAAGCGGCGCATCGCCTCAAGGGTCGCCACATAATCGCTCAGGCCGGGCAGCGCGCGAATCAGCAGGGAGGCGGGAGACGCGATATCCAGATCGACAGGAGCACTCACAGCGCCCAGACCACACGCTCGTGCGCACTGAGGTCGCGATAGATGGCATCGAGCTGCGACTTGTCGCGTGCCTCGATGATGAGTGTCACCGCGAGCCACTTGCCGCCGTGACTGGGTCGGGTTGTCACAACTGCCGGGTCAAGATCGGGGGCGTGGCGCGAGATGATCTCCACCACCAGGGCGGCGAAATCATCCTCAGCGCGCCCCATGACCTTGATGGGAAAGCGGCAGGGAAAATCGAAAAGCGTTTCAGATGTATCCATAGAGCTGATCAAGGGGTTGCACACTGGGCTTGGTCGTCGCCCAGATTAGAAAAGCCGCAAGATGCTGTCCTTTGCCTGGCGCAGCAATCCGCCTTCCGGCACCGTGACTAGCGCCACCAGGGGAACCCGCGTCAATTCCTGTTTGCCGAAATCAATCACCAGGTCGCCGATACGGGTGCCGCGCTCAATCGGTGCGCGCAGCTCTACCGCCTTTTCCAGGCGCGCGCTCAGCTGAGCATAGGAGCCGCGTGGAATGGTGACGTAGACATCCGTTGCCGGCCCCACGGGTAGCGCCTCCTGCTCTCCGAACCAGAGCCGCAGATTCTGCACGACCTCGGCGGCGGGATAGAGGCGGTGGCTTTCATAAAAGCGGAAGCCATGATTGAGCAGCGCCAGGCTGGCCTCGGCGCGCGCATTGGGCGAGGGTGAGCCCATGACCACCGAGACCAGCCGCATCTCATCGCGCTTGGCCGATCCAACCAGACAGTAACCGGCCGCCTGGGTATAACCGGTTTTAACGCCATCCGCTGATTCGTCGCGTCGCAGCAGCGGGTTGCGATTGGGCTGGGTGATGTTGTTATAGGTGAATTCGCGGGTGCTGTACCAGCTGTAATACTGCGGAAATTCATCAATCACCGCCATGGCAACCCGGGCGATGTCGCGTGCCGTGGTGTACAGCTCAGGGTCGGGCAGGCCGTTCGGATTGGTGAAGTGACTGTTGGTCATGCCAAGGCGACGAGCATGATCATTCATGAGGTTGGCGAAGGCATCGACACTGCCGGCCACATACTCGGCGAGCGCAACGCTGGCGTCATTGCCGGACTGGATGATCATGCCCTTGAGCAGATTCTCCACGCTGACCTGCGTGCCCACCTCGATGAACATGCGCGATCCGCCGGTGCGCCAGGCCTTTTCGCTCACCGTGACCCGGTCGTCGAGATGAATCTTACCAGCGGCCAGCTCGCGAAAGACCACATAGGCGGTCATGATCTTGGTCAGACTGGCGGGCTCCAAAGGCGCATCCGCGTTCGATTCGGCAAGCACCTGTCGGGTGTTGAAATCAATGAGCAAATAGCCCTTGGCATTGAGTTCGGGCGGTGCCGGAATCGGCGCCTGGGCAGCCGCAAACGACGGCAGCACAAGCGCGAGAACGAAGAGCAAAGGCGTGAGTGGTAACTTCATGGCAGGTCCGTGCGGTGATCGGCTAATGGGCGAGGCGTCGCCCTATTCTATCGCCATCGCCCAGCGGAGTTCAGCGCCGCGTATCCAGCGCCGGCTCTCCCGCAACACGAAAGAGCAACGGTCTTCGGGCACGCATCGCCTGCCCTGCTGC